>JAUIEL010000778.1 GCA_030428825.1 bacterium | reverse complement strand
GGGCGCGATCAAGGCGCTCGACGCGAGCGCGCGGGCCGAGGGGCACAAGGGCCTGCAGGGGCTCGTGCTCGATCTGCGGGACAACGGCGGCGGGCTGCTCGACCAGGCCGTGGATATCGTCGATCTGTTCGTCAACGGCGGGTCGATCGTCCGCACCCGCGGGCGCATGGGCGAGCTGCTCGACCCGTCGATCGAGGAGAAGGTGGTCGAGTTCGACAACGTCGTGTCGATCTTCTTCGGCGGCCGCTCGTTCGGGGAGGAGATCCTCCCCGCGCTCGGCGACCGCGCGACCCTGCTGATCGGCGAGCAACGTTACGAGGCGCTCCCCGCGCCTCCCGACGTCCGTCTCCCGGGGTTCGCGCTCGTGGTGCCGATCGTCGACCCCGCGCTCCGGAAGAGCGACCTCCTCGTCGCGTTCCAGACCGTGGTCGGGATCGTGAACGCCGACCGGGCGCAGAAGGGGCTCGCGTCGATGATGCTCTCGACCGAGCGGGTCGACGGGGTCGACGTCGCGTCGGCGCGCTGGATGCCCGAGGACGACGAGGAGGCGCGCGAGCTCCGGATGAACGCCTCTCCCGCCGTCGCGGTCGCCGACGGTCACCTGGTCCTCGGGTCGGCCCGCGACCACGTCCTCGACGTGGTCGCCGCGCTCCGCGACGGCGGGACGCCGCCGACCGACGACCCGAACGGCCGGCTCGTCGTCCGGGGGGCTCCGCTCCGCGCGGCGCTCGCCGACAACCGCGAGGCCCTGATCGCGAACCGGATGCTCGAGGAAGGCGAGGCGCGGGCGGAGGCGGAGGCGTTCTGGGACCGCGCCGATCAGGTCCTCTCGCTGCTCGACGAGGCGGCGGTCCGGCTCGAGCACGCGCAGGGCGGGACGACGCTTCGCCTCGCCCTCCGTCCCCGCTCGGCGGACGGCGCGCGGGAGGGCGGCCGATGACGCGCGCCGTCGCCGACCCGTTCGCGCCGTACGCGCCGCGGCACGACGCGCCGTTCGATCGACGGCGGGCGGCCCACCTCCTACGCCGCGCCGGGTTCGGCGCGCCGCGGGACGCGCTGGAGCGGGCGCTCGTCGAGGGACCGGACCGGACGGTCGAACGGCTGGTCGCGCGACGGACCGACCCGGCGGTGGCGGAGCTCGACGCCGTGGTCCGCCCCCTGGCGTCGGGGGACGACGTCCGCGGGCTCGCCGCGTGGTGGATCGCGCGGATGCTCCGGACGGGCGACCCGCTCCGCGAGAAGGTCGCCCTCTTCTGGCACGGCCACTTCGCGACCTCGAACGCCAAGGTGCGGGACGCGCGCCAGATGCTCGGCCAGCTCCGGATCTTCCTCGACCTCGGGCTCGGGCGATTCGACGAGCTCCTGGCCGCGGTCGCCGAGGACCCGGCGATGCTCTCCTGGCTCGACGGCGACCGGAACCGCAAGGGGCACCCGAACGAGAACTTCGCGCGCGAGCTGTTCGAGCTGTTCACCCTCGGCCTCGGGCCGTACACCGAGCGGGACGTCCAGGAGGCGGCCCGCGCCCTGACCGGCTGGCGCCGCGCCGGAGGCCGATACCGATTCGTCGAGACGCGCCACGACGACGGCGAGAAGGAGATCCTCGGCCGGCGCGGACGGTTCGGCACCGCCGACGTCCTCTCCCTCTGCGTCGCGCACGAGGCGACGGCGGAACGGCTCGCCGCGGCGCTCCTGCGGTTCTTCGCCCATCCGGATCCGCCCCCCGCCGTCGTCGCCGAGGGAGCCCGCCGGCTGACCGCGCTCGAGCTCGACGTCGGCCGCTGGGTCGAGCTCCTCCTCCGCTCGGAGTGGTTCCACTCGGACGAGGTGGTCGAGGCGCGCATCCTGTCGCCGGTCGAGTTCGTCGTCGGCCACCTCCGGACGCTCGGCGCGCGCGCGGACGCGAAGCGGGCCGAGGCGGAGGTCGCGCGGCTCGGTCAGGCGCTGCTCCGCCCGCCGAGCGTCAAGGGGTGGGACGGCGAGGCGGCGTGGATCCAGTCCGCGTCGATGATCTCCCGGATCGCCTGCGCCGGGCGGCTCGCCTCGGCGTCGAGGGACGGGCTCGTCCGCGCGCTCGACGCCGAGGCGATCGTCGGCCCCGGCGACGCCGCCCCCGAGCGGCTGGCCGAGCGGGCCGCGAAGGGAGTCCTGTTCCGCGACGTCGCCGAGGCGTCGATCCGCGCGGTGACGGCGCACGTCCGCGCCGCCCCGCCCGAGGAGCGGCCCGCCGCGGCGCTGGCCGCCGCCCTCTCCCTCCCCGAAGCGTCGATCGGCTGAACGAGGAGCCCCCGATGACCACCCGACGTGACTTCCTCCGCCTGTCGTGCGCGGCCGCGCCGTTCGCGGCCGCGTTCCCGAGCGTCTTCGCCCGCGCCCTCGCCTCCGCGCCGCCCGGCGACCGGGTGGTCGTCCTCCTCCGCCTCGGCGGCGGGAACGACGGGCTGAACACCGTCGTCCCGGCCGAGGACGACCGCTACCACCGCGCCCGTCCGTCGCTCCGGATCCCGAAGGAGGCGGCGCTGCCGGTCGGCGATCGCTTCCTCCACCCCGCGCTCGAGGGCCTCCGCGGCCTGTTCGACGACGGGCGGGTCGCGATCGTCGAAGGGGTCGGCTACCCCTCCCCCGACCGGTCGCACTTCCGCTCCACCGACATCTGGCACACGGCGCGGCCGGAGCGCGAGGAGCGGCGGACCGGCTGGATCGCGCGAGCGGTCGACGCGCGCCCCGGCGACCCGCTCGCGGTCCCGGCGATCGCGGTGCTCGACGACGAGTCCCCCCTGGCGCTGGTCGGGGGCGCGCGCCCCGCGCCGACCATCCCCGCCCTCGACGACGTCCTCCTCGACGACCCGGCGCTCGGCGCGGTCGCGAGGGAGGCGAGCGCGATCGACGCGACGGCGCCGGCGCCGCTGCGGCACGTCCGCGCGGCGACCCGGACCGCGGTCGAGACC
>JAUIEL010000777.1 GCA_030428825.1 bacterium | reverse complement strand
GGTCCACGACGATCGCGCCCGCGGCGCCGGGGCTCGCGCACCCGTCGAACGAGAGCGACGGCACGACGCCGCCGCTGCCGGCGCACCCCTGTCCGCTCGCCGTCGCGCTCCCGGGGCACGGATTCAGGACCCGGAATCCGAGTCGGTAGCCGGAGTAGGGCGACTCGGGCGCGAGCTCGGCCCACGCGAGGACCGCCCGCTCTCCGCTCCCCGCCAACGACGGCTCGACGGTCGGGACTCCGTCGGCGCGCACGGGGAACCCGGTCGGGTCGAGCGCCACCCCGCCGAGGTCGACCCGACCGCCGAACACGTCGGTCCGATCGTCGACGAAGAACGTCTTCGCCCGAGGGTCCTCGAACAGGGTCAGGAACCCGGACGAGACCGCGCCCGCCGCCGGCGCGCGCTGTTCCTCCGGCGCCGTCACCACCGTGACCCCGCCGAACGGGTCGAGCTTCGTCCCGGCCAGGTCGAACCGCATGCCGCGAATCTCCCGATCGTTCGCGACCGGGTGGCTCCAGACCGCGAGACCGGTCGGGCCGGAGACCGCCACGTCGGCGCCCGACAGCCCCGACAGGAGGGGCGAGAGCGAACCGTTCGTCTGCGCGGTCCCGTCCGGCAGCACGAACGCGCTGGCGACCTCGGCGACCGGGCTGTCGTGCGAACCGGCCCGGTTCCAGGCGACGACCCAGCGCGATCCGAACGCCGTCACCCGCGGGCCTCGCGCGAACGACGCGCCGACGATCCGCGGAGCGACGTCGAGGACCACTCCGGCCCCCGAGATCCGGACCCCGAAGACCGACTGGTTGTGGACGTGCGTCGGGTTGTCGACGCCGACGGCGAGGAAGTCGCCGTTCAGCGCCCCGACGTCGACGGCCGCCTGGGAGACCGGCTGGACGACGATCGGCGCCGCGTCGAGCGGCGTGCCGTCGGCGAGGACCCGACGGGCCACCTGCACCCCCTCCTCGACCCACGTCACCATGAAGAGCCCGCCGTTCCAGTCCGCGCGCGGAGCGCCGACCGCGGGGACCGGCCCGTGGATCGTGAACGGCTCCGCGTCGACCGGCGCGCCCCAGACGTCGAGTCGTTGCCCGACGATCCGCATGCTCCCGGACGTCTCCGAGCGGAAGAAGACGACGGTCCCCTGGTCGTGGGCGACGACGCACGGCGCCGTCTGCTTCGGCGCGCCGGTCGACACCACCAGCTCGCCCGACGACGCGAGCCCCGGGTCGAGCGTGAACGAGCGGACGTCCTCGGGGAACGGTCCGCCGGCGCGCCGGTCGGTCCACGCCACGCGCGTCCCGCCGCCCGGCAGGCCGGCGACGACCGCCTGGGACGGTTCGGAGGTCGGGGCCGGGAGGATCGAGACGCCGCCGACGTCGAGGACCTGTCCGGTCGTCCGCACCCGGGCGACGCGCAGGTCGGGACCGTTCACGAACGAGTTCGGGACCCAGGAGACGATCCACTGCGTCCCGTCCCACGCCGACCGGGCGTTCGGCTGCGAGAGGAGGAGCTCCTGCGTCACCGAGACCCCTCCCGGGTCGAGGAGGACGCCGGCCGGCGTGATCCGCGCCGCGCGCACCTGCCCGGACTGCGTCGAGGAGCCGTACGCGCCCCACGTCACGAGGAACTCGGCGCCGTTGCTCGCGAGACCGAGCGAGTTCGTGCTCCCGCCGCCGCCGACCGTCTTCGGCGACGCGTCGAGCTTGTTCAGGTTGTCGTCGAACCGGAGGGCGAGGACCGATCCGGACGTCCGGTACGTCAGGAGGTTCACCCCGCCCGCGCGCGCGAGAGAGTAGTCGAGATGGATCTGCGACAGGTCGAGCAGCTTCTTCGCCGGCGCCGGCAGCGTGCCGTCGCCTCGGACCCGACGGACGACGAGGTCCTCCTCGCCCGCCGACGTCCCTTGGGAGACGACGACCCAGTCGGGCCCCGCCGCGCCGAGGCCGTACAGCGCGTCCGAGGAGAAGTCGTACGTCACGATGTCGATCGGAACCGCGTCGAGCACCTGTCCCGCCGGCGAGATCCGGACTCCGCGCACCGCGCCCGCGAAGTAGAACTGCGTCTCCTCCTGGCTGTGCCACGTCACGAGCCAGTTCGCCCCGTTCCAGGCCACCCGCGGGGTGTCCTGCATCGCCGGGCCCCGGTCGACGACGATCGGCAGCGCGTCGAGGAGGGCGCCGTCCGGCGCGACGCGGGCCGCGTAGACGTCGCTCCCCGTCTGGTCGAGCAGGAGCTTGCCGGTCCGGTCGGCGCGCCAGTCGGTCCACGCGACGAGCGCGACGCCGTCGTCCGCGACCGCGACGGCCGGCTCGTGCTGATCCCCGGCCGCCGGCGCGATCGCGAGGTCGCCGGGGAGGAGCGCGGGCGGCGAGAGGGTCGGGGGCTGCGCCGACGCCTTCGAGCCGATCGGAAGGCAGAGCGGGAGCAGGGAGAGGATGATTCGGATCGCACGCGGAGAGAGCGGCATCGTTCGGCGCCTCCTTCGGGGACTCGCCGGGTCGAGGACCCGGACTCACACCGCGAGGCCATGCGCCGTCGGCCGATCGATCCGTTCACCTCGCTCGCGGATTCCGTGGGACCGGGCGTCCGCGGTCGGACCGCGCGCCGCCGTCAGTCCGCCGCGCGGGCGCGCGAGCTCTTGACCTCGATGCCGTACCGCTTCAGCTTGGCGTAGAACGCGGCGCGCGAGATGCCGAGGCTCTTCGCGGCGAGGTCGCGATGTCCCGCGCTCTCCTCCAGCGCCAACCGCATCGCCGCCTCCTCGATCTCCACCATCGGCCGGACCGCGGTGACCAGGCCGTCGGCCGCGTGCGGATCGGCCGTCACCGGGTGCGCGACGAAGGCGCCGTCGACGCGCCCGACCACCACGCGCGCGCGCGCGCTCGGCTCGGCGCCCGCCCAGGTGGCCCTCAGCGTCGCGCCGCCGGCCAGCCCGAAGAGATCGTCGAC
>JAUIEL010000776.1 GCA_030428825.1 bacterium | reverse complement strand
GACCGGCCGCGTCGCCGGCGCGACCCCCGAGCCGCTCCGTCCGGTCGACACGTTCCTCGCGCCGAAGGTCGAGTTCGACCTGACGCAGTCGTTCCCGGACCTGGTCGGCCGCCGCGTGCTCGACCTGCCGGGGCGGGTCGTCGTCGACGACGTGCGGCAGCGGATCGCGTTCCGTCTCGACGAGCGCGGCGCGGAGCTCGAGTCGGAGGCCGTGATGGTGCTCCGCGCGGCGGCGGTGCTCGACGCCCGGCGACTCGTGTTCGACGGACCGTTCCTCGTGATGCTGCTGCGGGAAGGGGCCGCGCGGCCGTTCTTCGCGGCCTGGATCGAGACGCCGGAGCTCCTCCTTCCGATCGAGTCCTGAGACTCGGGCCGATCGAGTCCTGAGACTGGCCGATCGAGTCCTGAGAGTCGGGTCGCCGGCGAGGAGGTCGACGCGCCGGCGGGACCGGATTCACTCGTTGTGATATCCGAGGTGGATCGGCTCGACCGCGCCGGAGTCGCGCCGGAAGAGGTTGCAGTCGACGATGTCGCGGCCGTAGGTGTGGATCGAGATCGCCATCGCGTCGGGTGACGGGTTCGAGATGGCGTGGATGTCCTCGTGGGGAGGGAGGACGTAGCCGACGGCGCCGGGCGTCCCCTCGATGGTACACGCCTCCTCGAGGTCGGCGTGCTCGGGCGCGTGGCCGTCGTCGAGGCGGACGAAGTTCTCGATCCGGACGGTCCCCTCGGCGACCGCCACCACGCCCCAGGTCTGGTGGTCGTGCGGGTCGCCGCCGGTGTTCGGCGGCCAGACCATCGCGATCACCACGAATCCGTGGTCGGGGTCGCGGTAGATCAGGTTTCGACCGTACCCCTCTCCCTCGGGGATCCGCCGGAGGTCCTCGTCGAGGGGGAGCGGCTCCTTCACGAGGTCGGCGGCCGCGGCGCGGATGCGGCGGAGGCGACCGGCGTCGGAGAGCGGTTCCTCGCAAATGGAACGGACGCGCTCGACGTATCGTGAGATCGTGGGATGCATGGTGCGGCTTCCTGAGGACCCGGGAGGCTAACCTCTGGAGGCGAGTGGACGCAACGGGAGGCCGTGAATGATCCACACCTGCCGCGGCTGCGGGCTCGTCCAGACCGCTCCGGCCGAGGTCGGTCCGGGGCTCCGTCTCCACTGCGCGCGGTGCGATCGCCGCTTCCCCGACCGATCCCGCAAGGCGACCCGGCGGGCGTGGGCCGGCGCGACCGCGGCGGCGGCGCTCGTCCTGTACCCGCTCGCGGTGAGCCTGCCGATCCTCGAGGTGAGCAAGCTCGGCCGGACGCGCGAGACCGGGATCCTCGAGGGGACCGCGCGGCTCCTCACCGAGGGGCACCTCGGCGTCGGGCTGATCGTGTTGATCTGCTCCGTGGTCCTTCCGCTCGTGAAGCTCGTGTCGCTCCTCGTCCTCTGCCGCGAGGGGGGGATGCTGAGGCGTCGTCACCGCGCGCTGACGTTCCGCGTCGTCGAGTGGACCGGGAGGTACGGCATGCTCGACGTCCTCTGCGTCGCGGTCCTCGTCGCCGTGCTGAAGCTCGGCGACGTCGTCTCGGTCTCCGTCGGCCCCGGCGCGATGGTCTTCGCGTCGTGCGTCTTCCTGAGCCTGGTCGCCACCGCCGTGTTCGATCCCCACGACCTCTGGGAGGAAGAGCCATGACCCCGATCGAAGAGCTCCCGACCGCCGTCGCGCGTCGTCCGCGCGGCGCCCGCTGGGCGTGGTTCGTCCCGCTCGTCGCGCTGGCCGCCGTCGCGTGGATCGGTTGGCGGACCTGGGCCGAGACCGGTCCGCGGATCGTGGTCCGGTTCGCGGAGGGGCACGGGCTCGCGGCCGGGGCGGAGGTTCGATACCGCGGCATCGCCGTCGGGAGGGTGCGGAGCGTCGGGCTCTCCGAGGACGGTGAGGCGGTGGTCGCGCGGCTCGACCTCGGAGAGGAGGGGGGCCGGTTCGCGCAGGACGGAGCGCGGTTCTGGGTCGTCCGGCCGCAGATCGACCTCGAATCCGGGGTGCGAGGGGCGGAGACGCTGCTCGGGGCGCGGTACGTGGCGGCACTCCCGGGGGCGGGCGAGGCGCGGCACGACTTCGACGGGCTCGACGAGCCGCTCCTCGTGCCGGAGGCCCGCGCCGGAGATCTCGAGATCGTGCTCGAGGCGGCCGAGCGGGGGAACCTCGACGTCGGCACGCCCGTGACGTACCGGGACGTGAAGGTCGGCGTCGTGTTGGAGGTCGCGCTCGCGCCGGACGCGCGTTCGGTCGAGGCGACGGTCCACGTCCCCGAGGAGTTCACGCCGCTCGTGCGAGAGCGGACCGCCTTCCATTTCGCCGGCGGGGTCGACGCCGAGTGGGGGACGCGGTTCCTCTTCCTCGAGTTCGGAGGCCAGCTCGCGCGGGTCCTGTCGGGGGGCGCGGTCGCGCTCGCGGTTCCGCCCGACCCGGGACCGCCGGTCGGGAGCGGGCATCGGTTCGCGATCCGCGCGGCGCCCGAGGAGGAGTGGGCGGAGTGGCGGCCGTCGATCCCGCTCGGTCCCGAGCCGGCGGTCGAAGGGGGCGGGCTCCCGACGCCGGTCGCGGCGCGGCTGACCTGGAAGGCCGGGATCTTCGGGCGGGAGAAGTCGGCGTCGGGGTGGGTGCTGCCGCTGGCGGAGGGGCTCCTCGGGCCGCTCGACCTCCTCCGGGCGCCCGAGGACGCCGACGAGGGGTCGGCGCGCCTGACGGTCGGAGGAGAACCGATCCCGCTCTCGCTGCCGCCGCGGGTCTGCGGCGACGGCGTCGGCGTGCTCGAGGCGTCGTACGACGGTCCGCGAGCGTCCGTGCGGCCCCGCGAGCTCGCCGAGCCGGTCGACCTGCTCGCGCTGCGGGGGGACGGCGAGCCCGCCCTCTCGATCGCGGCCCGGCACCAACGTCTCACCTCCGTCGGGCTGGCCGTCGACCCG
>JAUIEL010000775.1 GCA_030428825.1 bacterium | reverse complement strand
GGGGGGCGGTTGTCGAAGGCGCGGGCGCGCTGGTAGAGGCCGTAGAACATCGTCTTCCACGGGACGAGGGTGGTGTCCTCCTCGTATCCGATCGCGCGGCCGACCGCGAGGCGGAGGGTGAAGGTGGCGTCGGGGTAGACGGTGTTGCCGAGCACGGCGAAGCGCGCCTCGGCGATCCGCTCGGCGGCGAGGGCGATGGCGGTCTCGACCGCCTCCCGCTTCTCTTCGAGTTCGCGGAGGATCGGGTCGACGGCGCGCGCGAGGCGGATCGCGGGGTCGGTCGACGCGGCGACGGCGTCCGCGCCCCCCTCGACGAGCGCGCGGCGCGCGGCGGGGTCGTACAGCTGGCTCTTGCGCGCGACGGCGGCCGCGGCGGCGGCCGGGCTCTTGCCGTCGAGGGCGGCGACGACGAACGGGTCGTCCTCGCCGAGCGACTCCGCGGCGAGCTCGAAGCCGGCCCGGAGCATCGCCTCCTCCAGACCGGGGAAGAGCGGGGCGTCGGAGAAGAGCCGGCGCTCGAGCGCGTCGAGGCCGGCGTCGCGGTAGGCGGGGAGGCGCTCGCCGTTCGGCTTCTCAAGCTCGGTCACGAGCCGGACGACGTGAAGCGCGAGGCCGCCGAGGTCCCCGCGCAGGCGGGAGTGGTACGCGCGGTCGTCGAAGCCGTCGAGCTCGGCCAGCGCCCGCTCGACGTCGCCCCACGCGTCGCCGACGCCGGCCCGCAGGTCGGCGTTCTCGGCCACCGCGGCGCGCAGCTCCCGCTCCTCCTTCTCCTTCCGCGCCATCAGGTCCGGGTCGCCGAGCCCCTCGACGTGCCCGGTGTACGCCTTCCGCGCGTTCTCGATCGAGAAGAGGGTGTCCTTCGCCTGCCGCTCCTGCTCGGCCCCCTTCGCGCCGTACGCCCGGAGCGCGGCGGAGAGGTGCGCGATCGTCCGGAGCGAGCGCGGCCGCGACACGTCCCGCAGCCGCTCGATCTGCGCGTACGTCATCAGGCGCTCGGTGCGGCCGGGGTGGCCGGAGGTGAAGACGACGTCCCCCTCCTCCACGCCGCTCGAGTTCCACTTCAGGAAGTGCGGCGTCGACGCCGGCCGTCCGTCCTTCCAGGCCCGGAAGAGCGCGAAGTCGAGGTTGTACCGCGGGTACGTGAAGTTGTCGGGGTCGCCGCCGAAGTAGCCGATCGAGCCCTCGGGAGCCATCACCAGCCGGACGTCGTCGTACTTCTCGTACTCGTACAGCCAGTACTCGCCGCCGCGATAGAGCGACACGACCTCGCAGCGGAGGCCGGTCCGCTCCTTCGCCTCGTTCTCGATCGCCGCGACCTCGGCGCGCCGGAGCTTCGTCGCCTCCCCCGCGTCGGTCCCGTCGGGGACCGCGCCCTTCACCCGGTCGGTGACGTCGGTCATGCCGACCAGGACGTTCAGCTCGAGGTCGGGGATCGGGATCTCCGACTCGAGCGTCCGGGCGTAGCAGCCGTTCTCGACGAAGTCGAGCTCCTCGGTCGAGACCTTCTGGATCGACGAGAACCCGACATGGTGGTTCGTCAGCACCAGCCCGTTCGGGGAGACGAACGACGCCGACCCGCCGTTGCCGAACCGGACCGAGGAGAGGCGGACGTGGTCGAGCCACGCGTCGGTCAGCTCGATGCCGTACCTCGCCTTCAACTGCTCCTTCGGCGGGGCGTGGAACGTCCACATCCCCTCGTCGGCGCGCGCGGCGCCGGCGAGGAGGACGGTGGCGAGGGCGGTGGCGAGCGGTCGGTCGGCGCGGATCATCGGGTCTCTCCGGAGGGAGTGGGAACCGAAGAGGCTACCGCGCCCCCTCGAGACCGAGAAGGGGGGGCTCTCCGAACGGCGACACGGCGGCCCCGAGCGCGCTCCCCGTCCGGTCGAGCAGGCCGAGCATCTCGTAGAAGCCGGTCCGGACCTGCTCGAGGTCGCGGGAGTCACCGCAGGAGCGGACCGCGGCGAGCAGCGCGGCGTCGGGCGCCGGCGGTTCGCGGAGGAACGTCGTCGCCGCCTCGAACTCGCGAGGCGAGAAGAGCGCGCGGTGCACCTCGAACCCCGCCGCGAGCCGCGGGACCGTGAGCTGCTCGACCGCCTGGTGCGCGAGGAGAGCGCCGTTCGCCTTCGGACGATCCTCGTCGAGCAGCTCGAGGGCGCGGACGTTCGCGTCGTGGGTCGAACGCAGGACGTTCCGCGCCGCTTCCACGAGCGTCCAGGCGCGATCCGACGTCCGCGAGACGATCAGTTCGAACATCTGCGCGAGCTGCGTGACGCGCGGCACGCCGTCCCGTCCGAGCTCCTCGTCGAGCCGGGCGATCAAGGCGCGCTGGACCGAGACGTCGTCGTTCCGGTCGAGGGCTCGCGTCAGGAGGCGCCGGGTCTGGTCGGCCTGGGCGTTGGTGGTCAGCACCGCCTGCTTGCTCTCGATCACCTGGTGGCACACCTGGGTCGAGACCTGGGAGTCGGGGTTGGGGATCGAGCGCTGGTTGCTGTTGCGCGCGATCTCGATCTTCAGCCGGACCCGGTCCTGCTCTTCGGCGTCGTTGAGGATCAGGAACCCGCGCTCGGCGGCGAGCAGCGCGATGGCGGAGTCGATGATCCGCTTCAGCAGGCTGCGCAGGTCGTGGACTTCGTTGAGCTGCTTGTTGATCTCGAGCAGGCGCTTGAGGTCGTCGCGCTCGTGGGCGAGGACGGCGGCCTCTTGCTTGCGCAGGGTCTTCAGCGGGCCCGAGGCCGTCGAGTGCAGCGGCTCGAGCTCGCCGGGGTCGAGCCGGGAGGTCGGCGGCAGCGCCCGGCGGGGGGTCGACTGGGTCGGGAGCGAGGAGGCGCTCGCCGCGTAGACGATGAGCGTCGAGCCGACCTCGATCTCGTCCAGGTCCTGCAGCTCGCGAGAGACGATCCGCTGCCCGTTGACCTTGGTCCCGTTGGAGCTGTTGCAGTCGGTGAGCACGACCGCC
>JAUIEL010000042.1 GCA_030428825.1 bacterium | reverse complement strand
GCGCCGTACCACCCGGCGGAGCTCGAGGCCCCGGAGAGCACCTGCACCGCGTGCCACGATCCCCACGGCGGATCGAACGGGAAGTTCCTGAAGCCCGGCGCGCCGCGCCCGGGGCGGTGAGGGCGACGGACCTCGCACATGCTCGCACCCGACGCCGCTCGCTTCCCGTCGCCCCTGCGCACGGTCTGCCTCCTCGCGCTGGCGGGCGCCGGCGTCTCGTGCCAGGGCGACCCCTCGGTCCTCGGGGACGTCCAGCAGCCGCCGATCCGCCGCACCGGCGGGCACGTCGAGCTGAGCGCCCGGGTCCGGAGCGAGGAGCGGAAGCCGAAGGTCCGCGACGGCACCGACACGGAGGACGAGCGGATCATCCGCGAGGCGGTCCGCGTCGACACGGCGGGGTACGTCTATCACCCGCGCCTCCTCGAATACACCGCGGGCGGGCTGTTCGGTCTGGTGCAGAGCGACTTCGAGAGCTCGATCGCCGGGAGCGACCGCTCGAACAGCGACGACGGCGAGACGATCGAGTACGACCTCACCGCCGAGCTCCTGAACCAGACGGTCTACCCGGTGACGCTGTTCGCGCACCGGCACGACGACCTCGTCCCGCGGCCGTTCTCCGCCAGCGAGCGGCAGGTCCTCTCGGAGACCGGCGCCCTCTGGCAGTACCTCGACGAGGTGACCCCGACCAGCGTCCAGTACACGAGCCGGCGTCTGAAGTTCGACCCGATCGACGACACCGACGTCGAGCGGGACAAGTCGGTCGACGAGCTGAACGTCGAGACCGAGTACGTCGCGAGCGACGACCTCTCGTTCGACCTCGACTACACCCGCCAGTCCGTCTCGGAGGACCCGTTCGACATCGACTACGACGTGAACGACCTCCGGCTCGGCGGCCAGTACCGGTTCGGCGAGGAGAGCGAGCATCGGCTCGACGTCGACGCGTCGGTGTACGACCAGTCCGGCAGCCTCGAGCTCGAGCGGAACCAATGGCGCAATCGTCTCGAGCTGAAGCACTCCGACACGCTGCGGTCCTGGTTCCAGACCGAGGTGACGAACCGCTCCCAGCGCGGGCTCTCCGGCGACTCGATCGACGACGACACCCTCCGCGCGGCGGCGACGCTCGAGCACCGGCTGTACGAGAGCCTCGTGTCGCAGGTCGGCGGGTACCTCGAACACCAGGAGTTCTCGGCCGGACCCGTGATCGACCGGACGTCGGCGTTCGCGCGGCTCGACTATCGCAAGAAGAACCGCTGGGGCGTTCTGACCGCGAACTACTCGATCGAGGGGCAGGAGTCGGACCGGAGCGGGCGCAACCAGATCATCTCGGTCATCGACGAGTCGCGCACGTTCGTCGACCCCGACCCGATCGTCCTCTCCGACCCGAACGTCGTCGAGAGCACGATCCGGATCACCGACGTCACGTCGCTGACGGTCTACCGCGAGGGGACGGACTACCGCGTGCGCGAGTTCGCGAACCGGACCGAGATCCGACGCATCCCGACCGGCACCATCGCGAACGGGGAGACGGTCCTGCTCGACTACGAGATCCGGAACGGCGCCGACTTCACGCTCTCGACGCTGTACCAGCGGTTCGGGATCCGGCAGTACTTCCCGTCCGGCCTCACGCCGTACTATCGCCTCGAGCGGCAGGACCAGTCGATCTCGGGCTCGCGGGAGTTCGCGCCGATCCCCGAGGACATCACGGCGCACGTCGTCGGGATCGAGTTCGTCGGGGCCGTCGTCCAGGCGATGGCCGAGTACGAGGACCACGACTCGTCGATCGCCCCGTTCACCGCCCGCCGCCTCGGCGCCGGCTACACCCACCGCTTCGAGAACGACGCCACCGGCGGCCTGAACGCGCGCTTCACCGACGTCGACTGGAGCGCGCCGATGGAGCGCGACCGGACCTTCTTCGACCTGTACGGCTCGTATCGCCACCCGCTCTCCGAGCGCCTCACCTTCGAGAGCGACCTCCGGTACCTGAAGCAAGAGGACTCGATCTCCGGGAACGACGAGGGCCTCGGCCTCGAGTTCACGCTGGAATGGCTGTTCCGCCAGTCCGAGCTGACGGTCACGTACCAGATCGGGCGGTTCGAGAACGACTTCGCCGAGAACGCGACGTCGCTCCTGACCGTCAACTTCGTGCGGCACTTCTGATGATGCGTCCCTCCGCCCTCCTTCCGCTCGCGATCCTCGGCTGCGCGTCGCCGCCGGCCGCGCTGTTCGAGGAGGCGCCCCTCTCGCTCGCGTGGCCCCCGCCGCCGCAGCCGGCGCGCGTCCGGTACGTCGGCGAGCTGACCGGATCGGACGACCTGAAGCGGCCCGACCGGGCGTGGGAGGGGGTCGCGTCGTTCTTCCTCGGCGACGAACCGGCGGGGCGCTTCGTCGGGCCGCGGGCGGTGGTTCGATCCGCCGACGGCCGGGTCCTCGCCGTCGCCGATCCGGGAGACCGCTGCGTCCACCTGCTCGACCTCGTCGACCGCGAGTACGTCGCGGTGCGCGACGCGGACGGAGACCCGCTGCTCTCTCCCGTCGGCCTCGCCCTCGGGGCGGACGGGACCTTCCATGCCTGCGACTCCGAGACCGGCCTCGTCCACCGGTTCCGCTTCGCCGACGGCTCGCTCGTCGAGACGCTCCCCCTCTCCGGGGAGATCGGGCGGCCCGTCGCGCTCGCCCACGACGCGACCGCGGACGAGCTGTACGTGGTCGACGTCGTCCGACACGACGTCAAGGTCGTGCGCGACGGACGCGTGGTCCGGACGCTCGGGCGGCGCGGCGCCGAACCCGGCGCGTTCAACTACCCCTGCGACGTCGCCCTCTCCCGCGACGCGGTCTGGGTCGCCGACAGCGGCAACCAGCGGGTCCAGGGCCTGACCCGGGACGGCGCGCCGATCACGACGATCGGCCGGCCGGGGGACGCCATGGGCGACCTCGCGCTCCCGAAGTGCGTCGCGCTCGACGGCGACGGACACGTCTACGTCGTCGACGGCCGGTTCGAGAACGTGCAGATCTTCGATCGCGAGGGACGCCTGCTCCTCTTCTTCGGCGAGGAGGGGTCGGGGCCGGGGGAGTTCTGGCTCCCCGGCGGCCTCCACATCGACCGCTCGAACCGGATCTGGATCTGCGATTCGTACAACGGGAGGCTCCAGGTGTTCGACTACCTCCCGGCTCCGGAGGTGAACGATGCTCCGTGACGCGAACGTCGGGCCGCTCTCGCGCGCCCTCGCCCTCTTCCTCCTCCCGGCGGTCGCCGCCACCTCCGTCGCCCGCGCGCAGGACCGGATCGTCGACACCGTGCACAACCTCTCGGTCGGCGGCCCGGGGACGACGCGCGCCGCCGACGAGGACCGGGTCTGCATCTTCTGTCACGCGCCGCACCGCACGACCGGCCAGCAGCCGCTCTGGAACCGCGACGCGTCGTCCGCGGCGTACCGCATCTACCGATCGTCGACGCTCGACGCGCGCCCCCGCCAACCGACCGGGGCGAGCAAGCTCTGCCTGAGCTGCCACGACGGGACGATCGCGCTCGGCAAGGTGTTCAGCCGGCAGGAGCGGATCCGGATGGCCGGCGGCGACTTCATGCCGCCCGGCCGGTCCAACCTCGGGACCGACCTCTCGGACGACCATCCGGTCAGCTTCCTCTACTCGCACGGCCTCGCCGCGGCCGACCGCCAGCTCGAGAGCCCCGCCGCGCTCCCGCCGGAGGTCCGGCTCGACCACGCCGGCGAGATGCAGTGCACGTCGTGCCACGACGCGCACGACGACCGCAACGGCGACTTCCTGGTGATGGACGACCGCTTCGGCCGGCTCTGCACCTCGTGCCACCGCATGGACGGCTGGGACTCGTCGTCGCATCGGACGTCGTCCGCGTCGGTCGGACCGGCGCTCGGCGCGACCGACTTCCCGCACGCCACGGTCGCGGAGAACGCCTGCCGGTCGTGCCACCGGACGCACGCCGCCGGCCGGCCCGAGCGGCTCCTGCGTCACGAGCGCGAGGAGGAGAACTGCCTCTCCTGCCACGACGGCCGGGTCGCGAAGACCGATCTCCGGCGGGAGCTCGACAAGCGGAGCGCGCACGACCCGCGACGCGCGACGGGCCGCCACGACCCGGAGGAGACCGACGCCGGCGAGCGCGCGCACGTCGAGTGCTCGGATTGCCACGACCCGCACTCCGCGGCGCCGCTCACGAAGTCGCTCGGCTACGTCCCGCTCGGGCCCACGCTGCGAGGGGCGTCGGGCGTGACGACCGGCGGCGCCCGGGTCCGCGAGGCGAGCCACGAGTACGAGGTCTGCTTCCGCTGCCACGGCGACCGGCCGGTGCGGCGGAGCCGGCGGGTCGAGCGGCTGTCCGACTCGTCGAACCTCCGCGAGGCGTTCGCGGCGTCGGCCGAGAGCGCCCACCCGGTCGTGACGCCCTCGCGCGCGGGCGACACCGTCAGCCTCGTGCCGGACCTCGCGCCCGGCTCCCTGCTCCGGTGCACCGACTGCCACAACAACGACGACGGTCCGGGGGCGGGCGGCGCCGGACCGGCCGGGCCGCACGGCTCGGACCACCCGTTCCTGCTCGAGCGGAACTACTCGGTCCTCGACGGCTCCCGCGAGTCGGAGTTCACCTACGCGCTCTGCTACAAGTGCCACCGCCGCTCCAGCATCCTGAACGACGAGAGCTTCAGCGGACACCGCCTGCACGTCGAGCGGCTGAACACGCCGTGCTCCGCGTGCCACGATCCGCACGGGGTGAGTCGGGTCGGCGGAGGGAGCGGGCGCTCCGACCACACCCACCTCGTCAACTTCGACACGACGATCGTCCGCCCCGAGCCGCGGAGCGGACGCCTCGAGTTCGAGGACCGGGGTCGCTTCTCCGGGAGCTGCACGCTCGAGTGCCACGGCACGCGGCACGTCGACTTCCGCTACCCGTCGTTCACGCCGCGCCGGCCCGGCGACGGGGGCGGGAGGGACCGGCCGACCCCGCGCGGCGACCGCGGCGACCGGACCGAGCGCCGCCCCGAGCCGCGGACGGTCGCGCCGCGCCGGAGGAGCGGCGGATGAGGGACCGACCGGCCTGGCTCCGGATCGCCGGGGCGCCCGCGCTCGGGGCCGTCCTCCTCGCCGCGCTGCTGACGCTGCTGGCGGCGGCGTCGCTCGCCGAGCGGGCCCACGGTCCCGAGCACGCCCACGAGCGGTTCTTCGACGCGACGTGGTTCCGAGCGCTCCTCCTGATGCTCGGCGTCCACCTGCTCGCCGGCGCCTCCCTTCGATTCCCGCTCACGACCCGGCGCGCTCCGCTCCTGGTCGCCGAGATCGGGCTGCTGCTGCTCCTCGCCGGCGGGATCGCGTCGTCGTTCCTCCGCGTCGAAGGCACGCTGCGGATCGGCGAAGGGGAGCGCCGCTCGCGCTTCACCGTCGACGAGGAGATCCTGCTCGTGCGGAACCGGGATCGCGGGGAGGGCGCGTCGGTCGAGCTCGACGCGGCCCTCCGCGGCGGGCTCGAACCCCTCGACCGACCGGACGTCGGTCCGCTCGACCTCGCGGCGGTCGAGGGAGTCGACGCGGTGGAGGTCGTCCGGTACGTGCCGGACCTCGTCTGGCGCGACGAGGCGGTCGACGCGTCGGAGGGCGACCCCGGGACGGCGCCGGCGGCTCTCGTCACCGTCGACGAGCCGGGGGGCGCGGAGACCGCGTGGGTCTTCGCGGGCCGAGAGACGCGGTTCGGCGCGCTCGCCGCCACGCTCCGGACCGTCGACGATCCCGCCGCCCTCGTCGCCGAGGACGCCCCGACCGCCGGCGAGGACGGGCGCGCGCCGATCGAACTCCTGCGGGGCCCGGACGGGGCGCTCGTGGCTCGCCTGTCGTGGCCCGGAACGCCGACCGAGACCGTGACGGTCGAGCCGGGGACGCCGTTCGACACGCCGTGGCCGGAGAAACGGATCACCGTCGTCCGCCCCCTCGACCGCGCGACGATCGCCCGCGTCGCCGTCGTGCCGGCAGACGTCCGTCCCCGCCGCGCGCCGGCCCTCCGCGTGCGCCTCCACGCGGCCGGCGCGACCGAGGAGGTCTGGGTGTCGAAGTACGAGCCGCGGGAGGTCGCGCTCGGGGAGACGACCGTCGACGTCGTCTACGCGGACGCCCCGCGCCCCCTCGGGTTCGACCTCGAGCTCCGGTCGTTCCGGGTCGTGCCGTACCCCGGCGGGAGGCTCCCCCGCTCGTTCGAGAGCCGCGTCACCCTGATCGACGCGGCGACCGGGCGCTCGACCGAGCGGGTCGTGAGCATGAACCGACCGGTGACGTTCGGGGGGCTGACGCTCACCCAGTCGAGCTACCGGCGCGAGGCGGATCGAGCCGTCAGCGTCCTCGGCGTGGCGCGCGACCCGAGCCGGCCGATCACCTTCGCGGGGTTCGTCGTCGCCGCCCTCGGCCTGATCGCGGCGACGGTCGGCCGGCTCCTCCCGACCCGGAGCGGCGGCTGACATGCGACCTCCCCTCCGTCCGCCGCCGCCCCTCCTCGCCGTGGCCGCCGCGCTGGTCGCGCTCCTCTCCCCGCTCGCCGCTCCGGCGCGCGCCCGGACGGAGGCGGACGCGACTCCGCCGACCGTGCCGCGGAGCATCGAACCCGAGATCCTGCGCGGCCTCGCGGTCGAGCACGACGGCCGCTGGATGCCGCTCGACACCGCCGCCCGCGACCTCGTCCGGACGGTCACCGGGGAGGCGGACTTCTTCGACCTCGACCCGGTCGTCCTCCTCCTGTCGTGGACGTTCGACGCCGAGCGGTGGCGCCGGGTCGAGCTGTTCCCGATCCCGGACGCGGACCTCCGCTCCCGGGTGCAGCTCCCGACCTGGAAGGAGTCGTTCTCGTACGACGAGCTGGTCGCCCATCGGGGGCTGCACGCGCGGGTCGACGAGCTCGCCCTCGCCGCCCCGGGAGCGCCGCTCGACCCGCTCCTGCGCGAGGTGAAGGCGATCGAGCGCCGACTGGTCGCGTTCCAGGGCGTCCTCCTCGGGCTCGCGATCCGCCCGATCCCGCCGCACGACCCGCTCGGCCGCGGCGGATCGATCCCGGAGCTGCCGGTCGCCCCGTCCCCCGCGATCGAGGCGGCGCGGACGGCCTGGAGTTCGCTGCGGCAGGCGTTCCTCGCGGACGACGGCCCGGCGTTCGCCCGGGCCTCCGCGCGGCTCGCCGACGCCCTGTCGGGGCTGCCGTCCGCGGCGAAGCCGCCGCGCCCGGCGCTGCAGGCGGAGCTCCGCCTGAACCGGCGACGACCGTTCCGACTCGGCTGGGTGCTGCTCGGCCTCGGCGCCCTCCTGTCCGCGGCGGCCGCGCGGTCCGGCCGCCGGACCGTCCACGTCGCCCGGCTGGCGGCGTGGCTGGCGGCCGCCGCCGTCGTCGCGCACGGCCTCTGGACCAGGGGCGAGGTCGGCGGGCGGCTCCCGGGCGCGAACGCCCACGAAGTGCTCCTCCTCCTCGGCGGCGCGCTCGCCGCGATCGCGCTCGCCGCGGCCGCCCTGAGACGCGGGGGCGTCGCCACGAGCGCGGCCGTCGCGGGAGCGCTGGCGCTGCTGCTCGCCGACGTCCTCCCGCTCGACCCGTTCGTCCGGCCGCTGCCGCCCGTGCTCGCGGACACGGTCTGGCTGTCGATCCACGTCCCGCTCGTGGTGCTCGCGTTCGCGGCCCTGGCGACGGCGGCGCTCCTGGCCCACGCGTCGATCGTCCGGTCGGCGTTCGCCCGCCCGCCGGCGCGCCCCGACGCGATCGAGGCCGCCCACGAGACGCTCCTCCGGGCCGGCACGCTCCTCCTCTTCCTCGGTCTCGCGACCGGCTGCGCCTGGGCCGCCGCGGCGTGGGGACGGCCGTGGGGCTTCGACCCGAAGGAGGTCGCGACGCTCGTCGCCCTCCTCTCGGCCGCGTGCGCGCTCCTCTCGTCTTCGTCGTCGCGCGCGAACGAGGACGAACCGCGCCGGCCCGCGCTCGTGGCCGGGGCGATCCTCGCCGCCGCCGCGGTCGCGGCCGCCGCCGGAGCGCTCGCGTCGCTGCCCCCGGTCTCCGGGGCGGGCGCGCTCGTGCTCGCCCTCGGCGCCGCGTACCTCGCGGTCGCGCGCGGCCGGCTCGCGTTCGCGATGAAGGGAGTCCTCGTGTTCTGGGTCGCGGTCCTCGCGGCGGTCGGCGCGAACCAGTCGGCCGGCGCCGGGCTCCACACCTTCGGGTTCGACGGGGAAGGCGCGGGGCGGGTCGCCGCGATCGCGGCCGTAGACGTGGCGATCCTCTCCGCCGTCGCGTTCGCTTCCCGCGCGCGACGGCGACGCGCGGGCGCCTCCGCCGCGAGCGGCGCCTGAGCGTCCACGCGGCGCGACGACGACCGGTCAGTCGCGCGACGCCGGCTCCAGATCCTCTCCCTTCTCGCCGCGGATCTTCCACGACGCGATCGCGAGGAGGTTCGCCCCGCCGAGGGCGACCCGCTTCAGCGTCCCGCCGAGCGTCTTGCGGACCGCCGGCTCGGTCACCCCGGGGACCCGGAACGACGGGACGAACAGCTCGACCAGGCGAACCGGGCGGAAGCCGAGCCCCGGGAGGTCGCCGAACAGGAACGACCGCCTCTTCTTCCCCGCCGCCGTCGTCCCGTCCCCCGCGCTGAGGTCGGGGAAGATGATCCGGGTGATCATCGGACGTCCGTGCGGGAGACGCTCGGCCAGCTCGCGGGCCCAGTCGGGGAGGACCTCCGCGTCGAGGTCGTGCACCAGCCGGAGCGCGATCACCAGTGCGCGTTCGGCCGCCAGCGCCTGCATCCGGGGGAGGACGACGTCGCCGGCGTAGGCGTCGGAGAAGTGGCGCATCCACTTCACGACGTCGAGCACCCAGACCAGTCCGTGCGCCTCGATCACCGACTTCAGCCTCTGCTCGCGCCCGGGGAGCGCGGCGGCGAGGCCGAGGTGCTTGTCGAGGTGCACCACCATCAGCGCCAGGGCGTCGAGCGCGCTCGGGCGGAGGACGTTCGGCCCGAACTCCTCGCACGTCTCGGCCGTCTGGTGCAGGAGCGGGACGATGTCGGGGAGGTGCGAGTACGGGCTGTCGAGCGCCCAGTGGAGCTCGAGCGGGAGGCCGTTCGGGTGGTTCGGGTGGAGGTAGATCGCGTGGAGGTGGAATCGACGGTAGTAGTCGAGCGAAGGGGCGCCCGGCGGCTGGAAGTAGCCGGCGGCGGTGATCGCGCGGACCGTGGCGTCGATCTCGTCGCGCCGGACGATGATGTCGACGTCCCCGAAGGTGCGCGGTCCGGAGTCGCGGTAGCAGCGGACCTGGAAGTCCGGCCCCTTGTAGAGGAGCGGCCGAACCGACACCGCCGCCAGGAGGTCGCCGACCTGGCGGACCTGCTCGATCGCCCGCTCGCCCCGCGCCTCGAGCTTCGTCTTCCGGTCGGCCCACTTCTCCCGCACGTCGTCGGGAACCGCCCCCTCGAACGGCGCCTCCTCGAGGAGGCGCGCCACGAACAGCGCGACCCGGTTCGACTCGGCGACGCGGAACGCGCTCGGCCAGTCGAAGCCGTCCTCGTCGAGGAGCGCGCGCGCCTCGCGGCGGACGGCGGGGTCGTCGGAGATCGCCGCCAGGGCGAGACGGTCGTGAGGAGGAAGGACGGGGGTCGGCAACGTCAGGCTCCGGCGTCCGGGCGCGGCGGGAGGGACTTCGGAGTCGCCCGCGACGCCCGTTCCAACCGCTCGTTTCTCTCGTTCGAGTCGGTTCCGTCGCGGAGCATATCACACGGAGTCCGGCCCGCCCGTTCGGCCGGGAGGAGCGCGCGGCACCGGCGCCTCCGTGGGGAGGCGTCCGACATTCTGGGAACTCGTCCCCGGTCATTGCGCATTCCCGCGCACCGGCGGGCCTGCAATCCGACGCCGCCCGGGATCTCGAGCGCGACCGGCGCGAGGTTTCCTCTCACTCTGATTCGTCGATGTTTTCGATCTTCTTCACCACCGAGACGGATCCGCCGGAAGCGCGTCCCCCGTCGTCGGGTTAGTCTGGCGGAGGGCATGAGATGTGCATGGGAACCCCGGGGGGGCCGCGAGGAGAGCATCGAGATGACTGAGAGTCACCGACCGGAACCCGCCCGCAACGGGCACTCCGAGGAGGCCCCCGCCGCCAACGGGAAGGCTCGGCCCGAGGAGTACGTCTTCTCCGAGTTCGCCGACCTGCCGACGCGCCACGGCCGCTTCCGCATGAAGATCGTCCAGGATCGCGAGGAGCGGGACCACGTCCTCGTCATCAAGGGGGACGTCGAGGGGAAGGAGGACGTCCCCGTCCGGATCCACTCCGAGTGCCTCACGAGCGAGGTGTTCCACTCCCTCCGCTGCGACTGCCGTCAGCAGCTCGCGGCCGCCCTCGACCACTTCGAGGCCGAGGGGGTCGGGATCATGATCTACCTCCGCCAGGAGGGGCGCGGGATCGGACTGCTGAACAAGATCAACGCCTACGCCCTGCAGGACTCCGGATACGACACCGTCGACGCGAACACCGAGCTCGGGTTCCCCGCCGACGGCCGGACGTACGACATGGCCGTCGACCTCCTCCGCATGCTGAAGGTGAAGTCGGTCTGCCTGATGACCAACAACCCGCTGAAGCTCGAGGCGCTGCGCGAGCACGACTTCCCGGTCTCCCAGCGGATCCCGCTGCACTGCGAGTCGAACCCGTTCAACGACCCGTACCTCAAGACGAAGAAGGACCGGATGGATCACCTCCCGTGATCCGCGGGGCGGTCCAGGACGAGATGGACGCGGCGGAGGACGGGCGGACGCTCGTCGATCACGTGCGGGCGACCCTCGACGCGGCCCGGAGCCGCGGCAGCGCGCCCGCCGTCACCTTGACGTACGCGCAGAGCCTCGACGGGTGCATCAGCGCGGCCCCCGGCGTCACGACCCCGATCAGCAACCGCCGGTCCCGCACCTTCTCCCACCGACTCCGTGCGATGCACGACGCGATCCTGGTCGGCGTGAACACGGTCCTCGTCGACGACCCGCAGCTCACGGTTCGCGAGGTCGACGGCGGGCACCCTCGCCCCGTCGTCGTCGACTCGCGGCTCCGGACCCCGCCGACGGCCCGCCTCTTCCGCCGCGAGGACGCCCGGCCGATCGTGGCGACCAGCGAGACCGCGAGCCCGCGCCGCGAGGCCGAGCTGACCGCGGCGGGGGCCGAGGTCCGCCGCATCCCGCTCGACGCGCACGGCGGCGTCGACCTCGCCCGGACGCTCGAGGTCCTGGCCGGGGAGGGGATCGCCAGCCTCATGATCGAGGGAGGGGCGGGGATCATCACGAGCGTCCTTCGCGACCGGCTGGCCGACCAGCTCGTCCTGACGATCTCCCCCGTGCTGCTCGGCGGCGTGCGGGCGGTCGGGTCGCTCGGCGCGGCGACCGACCGGCGGCCCCGCCTCGAGAACATCCATCGCGAGTTCGTCGACGAGGACCTCCTCGTCCAAGGCGAACTCGAACGGGAGTGAACCGGTGACCGAACGACCCGCGACCGACTCCCTCGTCTTCGGACTGCTCGACGACGGGCCGACCGGCGACCCGCCCCTCGCGGCGAAGCTGCGCGACTTCACCCTCTGGTGGTCCCGATACGACTACCGCGGCCCCGTGCTCGAGGCCCGCTCCGTCGAGGCGTTGCTCGACGCGGCGGCGGCGGGCGGTCACCGGACCTGCCTGATCCAGTCGCCCGGCAACCTCGTGCGCGAGCGGTGGAGCCCCGAGAGCCGAGGGAACGTCGGGTTCCTGGAGGCGCTCGGCCGGTGGGTCGAGGGACACGAGTTCCTCGCCGCCGGTCGCCCCTCCGCGGACGACGACGCCTGGTTCGGCCTCGACCGGCGCTGCCTCGTGGTCGACGTCGAGCGATGGAGGTCGCTCCCCGAGGCGGCGCGCACCGCGGGCGTTCCCCCGGCGGACGCGTCGATCCTCCCGCTCGACCCGGACCTGCTCGATCGGACGATCGACCTGGAGCCGCACGACCCGGCGCGCCGCCGGGCGCTCGCCCGCTTCCTCGAGGACGGCGGCCGGGCGATCGAACGGTTCGACCCGCGCGAGGCCGGCGACCTCGGCGACGGGCAGCGCGAGTTCCTCGAGATCGTCGCCCGCCAGGTCGCCCACGCGCGGCGCGGCGTCTTCCTCTGGAACATCGAGTCGTACGACGACGTCGAGTCGCCGCCGCCGTCCCACGAAGGTCCGCTCCACTCGCTCTACTCGGTCGCCGCCGGGTTCAAGCCGTACCGGATCCTGAAGACGCACGGGTTCGACGACCGGACGCGCGTCGTCTTCTTCGACTACAGCGCCCCCGCGCTCGCGGTGAAGCGGCACACGGTGGAGGAATGGGACGGACGGGACTACCCCGCGTTCGTGCGGCACCTGTTCGAGGTCTTCCCGTCCCCCGAGACGTACTACCAGCTCTGGGGCGACTGCACGCCGGACGAGCTCGACTGGGGAGAGGTCGAGGCGGTCTGGGCGCGCGAGCTCGAGCGCTGGGGCGGCGCCGACGCGTTCGCGGAACACTGGCGCGCCTGCCGCGCGCTCCCCCACGAGTTCGTGCGCTGCGACGTCCTGAACGACCCGTGGACCCTCGTGCAGCGCGTCCGGACCGAGCGCCGCGCCGCCATCTGGTGGAGCAACGCGTTCTTCACCATGATCGGCAACTGGTTCCACGACGCGGAGGAGCGCCGCGCGCAGTTCGAGCGGTTCGCCGAGCGGATCGCCGCCACCTGCCACTCGATCCTGCTGTACGGCGCCGACTCGAACAACGTGAGCGTCAACGGCCTGTCCGCCGGCGAGTACTGGGTCCGGTACCGACAGGGCGCCCGCAGCGCGCTGATCCCGACGCCGCTGCATCGCAAGGACATCCGGACCTGAGCGGTCCCGCGACGCGTCGAAGAGGAGTCGACGAGGAGAAAGCCATGGCCCCGCACGACAGTTCCACCGACCGCGAACAGTTCGTCCGTCACCGAGGCCCCGTGACGTGCGTCGCCGGCGTCCCGGGGCGGAACGCCGCGGTCAGCTCCGCGTACGACGGCGCCGTCGCCTGGCTCGACCTCGAGGCCGGCCGGATGGAGCTGCTCGGGTACCACGACCACCTGGCGAACCGCATCACCGTCGACGAGGCGGGGAAGCGCGCGGCCTCCTGCTCGTCCGACTACACGATCTACCTCTGGGACCTCGAGAACCGCCGCCTGGAGCGGAAGCTGCTCGGCCACTGGGACGACGTCGAGGACTTCGCGTTCGTGGACGACCACGTCGGCGTGTCGGTCTCTCGCGACCACCGCGTCCTGGTCTGGGACCTCGACACGGGCGCGATCACACGCGTCGTCGAGGGGCACGAGAAGGACGTCCTCGCGGTCGCCGTCGCCGACGGCCGGATCTACACCTCCGGCGACGACATGACGCTGCGGATCTGGGACCTCGCGACCGGGGCGCCGCTCCGGAAGTGGGGGCCGTTCGAGGTCGAGACGGACACCTGCGCGATCGACCCCGTCCGCCGCCGCGCCGTGCTCGGCTGCGACGACGGCGTGATCCGCGTGTTCGACATCGACGGCGGCGCCTCGCTCGCCGAGATCCCCGCCCACGCGTCCGGCATCAAGAAGGTCGCGACCTCGCCCGTCGACGGCGACATCCTCTCCGCGGCGTACGACCAGCGGATCGTGGTGTGGGACGCCGAGACGTTCGAGAAGAAGGTCGAGCTCGAGCACCGCGCCACGACCTGGGAGCGCTCGTTCAACTGGGCGCCGGACGGCAGGACGATCCTCGCCGGCACGTTCGACGGCACCGGCCTGGTCTGGGACGGCACGACCGGCCGGTTCCTCGCCGAGATCGGGGACAAGGGGGAGGGGAACGTCTGCCTGAACGACGTCTCCGCCAACGAGCGCGGCGACCTGGCGGTCGTGAGCGACGACGGCCACGTCCGCCTCGGCACGTTGACCGCCGACGCCGCGACGTGGGTCGCGGAGGTGGCGTACCCCGCCGGGCGGATGCTGACCAACGCGGTCACGCTCGACGACCCGACCGGCGTGGTCGTCACCGGCGCCCACGACCAGGTCCTTCATGTCTTCGACCGGACCGGGAGCGAGCTCCGCCATCGCGTCGAACGCCACCTCGGCGAGGGCCCGATCAACTGCGTCCGCGTCGCCCACCACCCGCGCGTGGCGGGGCAGGTGTTCGCGGCGTGCTACAGCGGCGCGATCGTCCGGGCCACGCTCGAGGGCGAGGTCGTCGCGCGGCCGCGCGTCCACGACGGGGCCGTGAAGGCGCTCCGCCTGCACCCGACCGAGGAGATCGGCGTGAGCGGCAGCGCCGACAACACGCTCCACGCGTGGGACTTCGAGGGGAACGTGATCCGCCGGTTCCCGGGCCACATGGCGATCGTCGACGACGTCGACGTCGACCCCGGCGGGGACCTGATCGCGAGCGTCTCGCGCGACTTCACGCTGAAGGTGTACGAGCTGCGGACCGGACTGCTCCTCCACTCGCTGCCGCTCGGGCGACGCTCGCCGAAGGGGGTCTGCTTCCACGACTCGAAGACGGTGATCGTCACGAACTACTGGGGCGCGCTGATCCGCTTCGACCTCGAGACCGGGGAGTCGCTGCTGCGGCCGATCGCGAAGAACGGCATCAGCGGGATCTCGCGGGCCGGCGAGCACGTCGTCGCGGTCTCGTACGACGGCACGGCGAGCCTGGTCCGGCCGACGGACCTCGTGGTCCTGAACACGCTCCGGTGCATGACCCAGCGGCTCGTGCCGAGCGCGATGATCTGACCGGCCGTGCGGAGATTCGTCCTCCTCTCGGCGAAGCGGTCGGGGAGCAACCTGCTCTGCACGTTGCTCGGCTCGCACCCGGACGTCCTCTGCCACCACGAGGTCTTCAACCCGCGCGGCATCTTCTACGCGCTCCCGCTCCGGGACGGGTCGCTCGACCTCGGCTCGATGGAGGAGCGCGACGAGGATCCGCTCGGCTTCCTGGAGCGGGTCTGGGACGCGCACGGCGGTGCCCGCGCGGTCGGGTTCAAGTGGACCGAAGGGCAGGACGACGTCGTCCTCCGTCACGTCCTCGCGGACCCCGGGTGCCGGAAGATCGTGCTCCGCCGTCGCAACCGGGTGAAGCGATTCGTGTCGCAGCGGATCGCCGAGACGACCGACCAGTGGGAGCTCTACCGGGGCGAGGAGCGGGAGCGACCTCCGCCGCGGGTGGAGGTGACCGCCGCCGAGCTCCGGGCCGACGTCGCCGCCGTCGCCGCGTTCCACGACGGTCTCGACCGCGCGCTCGCCGACGCCCCCGACGACGCGGTCCTCCGGGTCGAGTACGAGCGCCTGTTCGACCCGGCGGAGCAGCGCCGGATGCTCGCGTTCCTCGGCGTCGAGGAGTCGGCGGCCCCGCTCGAGGCGACGAGCGTGAAGCAGAGTCCGCGCGACCTGCGCGACGCGATCTCGAACCACGACGCGCTGGCCGCCGAGCTCGCGGGGACCGACCTCGCCGCCGAGCTCCTCGATCCGGGAGACTGACGATGGACGAGCCCTGCCGCCTCGAGCACGCGAACCTGACGGTCACCGACCTCGACGCCGCGGTCCGCTTCTACCGGACGGCGTTCCCCCACTGGCGGATCCGCTGGCGGGCGAGGATCCACGGCGTCGACTGGGACGGCGACTGGCTGCACCTCGGGACGGACGCGGTCTACGTCGCGCTCCAGTCCGCGAAGCCGGGCGCCGACGGGCGACGGGAGCCGTACGAGGACCCGGGACACAACCACCTCGGGTTCGTCGTCGACGACCTCGACGCGGTCCGGGAGCGCCTGACCGAAGCCGGATACGAGGAGGGGCTCGTCGTGCCGCCCCATCCGTTCCGGAAGCGGATGTACTGGCACGACCCCGACGGGAACGAGGTCGAGTTCATCGAGTACCTCTCGGACGTCCCCGGCGAGAGGAACGACTACTCCGACGTCGACGAGCCGAAGGCCCTCTGAACACCCCCGCGCCGGCGCGCCCCGCGCGTCGGCCTCGCCCCTCCCCTCCACGAAGGACCGCATGAGCGAACGACCGGCCCTCCTCCTCGACGTGCTCGGGACGCTGGTCCACGACCCGTTCGACCGGGAGATCCCGGCGTTCTTCGGGATGAGCCGCGACGAGCTCCTGCGTCGGCAGCACCCGACGGTCTGGGTCGAGTTCGAGCACGGCGCGATCGACGAGGAGGAGTACTTTCGCCGCTACTTCGCCGACGGCCGACCGGTCGACCGGGACGCGCTGCTCGCGCGGGTCCGCGGGGCGTACCGATGGCTCGACGGGATGGAGGAGCTGCTCGTGGAGCTCCGCGACCGCGGGTTCGAGCTGCACGCCCTGTCGAACTACCCCGTCTGGTACCGGATGATCGAGGAGCGCCTCGCGCTGTCGACGTACGTCGAGTGGAGCTTCGTCTCGTGCGAGACCGGCGTGCGGAAGCCGTCGCCGGAGGCGTACCTCGGGGCCGCCCGCGCGCTCGGCCGCCCGCCGGGCGACTGTCTGTTCGTCGACAACACCCCTTCGAACTGCCGCGCCGCGGAGGCGGTCGGGATGCCCGCGCTCGAGTTCGTCGGCGCGGACGCGCTCCGCTCGGCGCTCGCCCGCCGGGGGCTCCCGTGAACGTCCGTGGCGACGTGGGAGGGATTCACCAGCCGCGGGACCGCGCCGGCGCGGAACGGCCTCGAGGGAGCGGCCGCTATCATCCGATGATCCCTGGATCCTCCACCCCGGCAGGTCCGTCGTGAAGCTCGGCATCGTCGTCGTCTATCTGGTCGCGCCCGAGGACGGGGACCTCCTCGACCTGCACCTCGACCAGATCGCGCGACTCACCGAGGTCCCGTACACGATCTACGGATCGGTCAATCGGCTCGAGGCGCCGTTCGTCGAGCGCCTGCGCGCGCGCGACGACGTCGCGATCGTCGACTGCGCGTCGACCCCGCGGCGGGGGTACGAGGAGCACGCGTACTACCTCGAGCTCCTGATCCGGGCGGCGCTCGACGACGGCTGCACCCACGTCGTGATGTTCAACGTCGACTCGTTCCCGATCCGTCGCGGATGGGCGAAGGAGATGGTCGGCCACCTCTCCCCGACCCGTCCGGTCGCGGCCGTCGTCCGGAGGGAGAACGACGACGACAAGCCGCACCCGTCCGGTCTCCTGTTCACCCGCGAGTTCTGGCTCGAGAAGCGTCCGACGGTCCTGCTGTCGGAGGAGGAGCTCGCCTCGCCGGAGTTCGCGCGCTACCGCGAGGAGGTCGAGGTGATCGTCGACACGGGGATCGGCTACGGGTTCAAGCTCTGGTCGGAGGGGCTCGACTGGCACGCGCTCCCGCGCTCGAACAAGGCGGGCGACCACTACATCATCGGGAGCATCTACGGCGACCTCGTCTTCCACCTCGGCGGAGCGGCGCGCGGTCCGAAGGTGCACATCCGCGAGCGCCGGAAGATCGACGCCCACCGGAACCGGCACGCGCTCAGCCGCGCGACGTACCGCGCCGTGCGGTTCGGCGCGCGGTTCGTCCCGGAGCGGATCCGCGCCGCGCTCCGACCCTGGATCGAACCGTCCGCCGCGCGCGAGGCGGCGCGCGAGTCGCAGGTCGCGTACGACCGGGCGCGCGCGCGGTTGCTCGAGGACCCGGACTCGTTCTTCGCCTGGCTCCGCTCGGACTCGATCGCCTGACATGAGACTCAAGCGCTTCATCGCCAAGAAGGTGGCGAACGGCCTCGCGTTCGGGATGCGCCTCGGCGGGCGGCCGTTCTATCGGTTCGTCCTCGACTCGCTCTGGGAGAAGCAGCCGTTCTTCGACCCGTCCGCGGCGCAGGAGCCGCTCGACCTGACGCTTCACTACCCGGGGTACGTCGACCCGGACCCGGGCGACCGGGCGTTGGTGGAACGGATCTTCGCGGCGTACGGCGCGGCGAAGGCGGCCCAGCCGGACGGGGACCCGGTCTTCCTCCCGTCGTCCGCGTGGCAGACCGTGCTCGACGGGGCGTTCGCGCCGCTGTCGGAGGGGCTCCGGAAGGGCGACCTCGGGCGGTTCCACCACTTCCTGGCGAACTTCCGCTCCTGGGAGCAGACGACGGGGATGGAGCCGTCGGAGCAGATCCGCGAGTACTCGCGGGACGCCGACCGGCGCGCGCACTTCCTCGAGCGCGTCGTCACGCCGATGCTCCGGTTCTGGCAGCGGGCGGAGGCGCACGGGCGCGGACTCGACGCGCTCGAGATCCCGCCGCACGGCAACATGTGCGGGGTGATGGTGGACGGCCACCTCGTCGCGCCGAGCTCGATCTTCTGCGACGTCTACGCGCGGCTCCTCGCCGGGTTCGTGCGGGGCGAACGTCCGGTGATCGCCGAGCTCGGCGCCGGCTTCGGGAAGCTCCTCTACTTCCTGTCGAAGCACGTCCCGGGGGCGCGATTCGTCGACGTCGACCTCCCCGAGTCGCTCGCGGTCGCCGCCTTCTTCCTGATGAAGTCGTTCCCCGACCGGCGATTCCTCCTGTACGGCGAAG
>JAUIEL010000774.1 GCA_030428825.1 bacterium | reverse complement strand
AGCCCAGCGCAGCGCCGCGACCGCCCCGCGCGCAGCGGCACGCCCCGCGCAGCGGCCCATCGCTCCACGCGCAGTGCCCCCTGCCCCGCGCAGCGACTCAAGCTCGTGGCAGCGCTAACATCCGTTCCGGAGGAAACCCCGTGACCCACTCGACCGACCCTTACCACCTCGGCTTCGTCGCGTTCAAGGAGGAGCGGTTCGACGACGCGATCGCCGCGCTCGAGCGGTTCCTGGAGAGCGATCCGAGTCACGTCGAGGCGCTGCACACGATCGGGATGGCGCACTACCGGCGCGAGGAGTGGGCGGAGGCGCTGCGGTACGGCGAGCGGCTGGTCGAGGTGGCGCCGACCGACCCGCTGACGTTCACGACGTTGTCGCTCTTCCTGATGAAGAACGGACGGATCGAGGAGGCGGAGGAGGCGGGGGCGAAGGCGAAGGTCCTGAAGTGGAAGCGCGAGCTGAAGGAGGGGCCGGGCGGCAGCGCGGGACTCGACGTCCTCGACACGGCGGCGCCGACGTCGCCGCCGGTCATGCCGACGATGCCGCAGATGCCGACGCTCCCCGCGAAACCGTCCGAGGAAGAGGAACCGGACGACGATGACGCCTGATCGCGGCGCGCGGCTCCTCGCCTCGATGCTGGTCGCGGGCGGGTGCGCGTCGGCGACCTCGCCGCTGGTCGAGGAGGCGCGCGGACCGGTCCGGTTCGAAGGGACCCGCCTGCTCCGGCCGGAACCGTCGGACGGGACGGCGCCGGGCCGGGCGGGCGACCCCCGGGCGGCGAAGCGGGGGCGGCTCCGGGCGGTCGGGACGGACGAGGGCGTCGTGGTGCTGTTGCGGAACGACCGCGAACCGCCGACGACCGCCGCGACGGTCGGCGTCGGCGACGCGCCGGTCGTCGCGCTCGCGTTCGGGGACGGCGAGGCGGCGCGCTACCTGTACGTCGCGCTCGCGGACCGGCGCCTGGTGACGATCGACCTCGAGGCGGAGGGCGGACCGGCGGTCGTCGACACGCTCGTCACGCGCGACGCTCGCGGGCTCGCCGCGGACGCCGAGCGGCTCGTGCTCCTGACCGACGAGCCGTTCCGGCGCGTCCTCCGGTTCGACCTCTGGGACCCGGCCCGGCCGCGGCTCGACGGATCGATCGACGTCGGGCGGGCGGACGGAGTCGGCATCGAGGGGGGACGGCTGGTGCTGTTCGAGGACGGCGGGCCGGCGCGGCGCTACCGTTTCGCGGACGGCAGCGGGACCGTGACGGTGCACCAGTCGGTGAACCAGTAGCGGGCGTCGGTCAGCCGCACGACCTCGCGACCGTCCTCCGTGGAGACCCGCGCCAGCGGGACGCGGGCGAACGTCCTCCACTTCTCCCCGGCGTCGGTCGCCGCCGCGACGACGACACGCGGGTCGTCGGTCCCCTTCGCCGCCTCGCGCCCGTCGAGCCTCCCCTCGAGCACGTCGATCTCCTCCCAGAGGACGCGCCCCTCGGTCTCCACGATGATCGTCCACCGGCGCGGGTCGGCGACGCTCGGAGAGCGGACGAGGGCGACGATCGACTCGCCGGCGTAGAGGCGCGGCGTCACCTCGGCGAGCGCGAGCCGCTCGGCGCGCGCGCGGAGGAGGCCGAGCCCGACGAGATAGACGGCGGCCCCCACGGCGACCACCCGGAGGAGCGCGGTCTCCCGACCGACGAGCGCCCCGCGCGCGCGGAGGACGGCGATCGTCACGACGGCGGGGATCCAGACGACGCGGAGCGCGAGCGGCGTCCGGGGCTCGTCGACCCCGAACACGAGGAGCGTCGTGGCGAGCGCGACGATCGACCATCCGACGTCGCCGGCGACGCGGCGACCGCCCGCCAGCGCCGCCGCCCCGCCGAGGAGGAGCCACATCCACGGGTCGACGACGAAGACGAGGTCGCCGTAGATCCACGCCCCGTCGAACGGAAGCCACGGCCGAAGCCCGTAGTTGTTCAGGAGGTCGAGGAGCGGGTGCGTCAGGAGGCCGGCCGCGACCGGGAGGAGCGGCCCGCCGCGCCCGAACGCGCGCGGCGCCGCCTCTCCGGGACGCACGATCCGTTCGAGGACGCTCCAGAGCCACGTCAGGACGACGATCTGCACCAGGACGCCGAGGACGGCGTGCGTGACCCCGCGGTGGTACGCGAGGTACGCGGGCGACCCGCCGAACGCGCGGACCAGGACGTCGAGGTCCGGGAAGTTCGCGGCCACGACGAGCGCCGGGGTCGCGAGCGGCGACGCGCGGCCGAGGCGGGTGCGGGCCAGCGTCAACGCGAGGAGCGAGTGGGTCAGGTTGTCCACGCGAGGACGCTACAGTCCGATGCGTCCCGTCCGCGGAGAAACCCGGAGTCCCCCGTGATCGCGACGCTCGTCCCGCTCGCCCTCGCCCTCGCGCTCGCCGCCCCGCCGGAGGCCGCGTTCACCGTCGGCGGCCACCTGCTCGACCCGGACGGCGCGCCGGTCGCGGGGGCGACGGTGCCGGTCGAGCCGCTCGACGCGGGCGGGCGGCCGTTCGCCGGCGCGGCGCGGGTCGGCGGCGACGCGGCGACGCGCGCCGACGGTCGATTCGAGATCGCGCTCGCGTCGCAGCCGGAGCGGCTGCGCGTCTTGGTCGAGCACGGCGGACGGAGCGCGGTCGTCGCCGACGGCGTGGAGACCGTCGCCGTCCGGCACGAGCTCGGCCCGCTCCGACTCGCGCCGGACGTCGTCCTCGAGGGAACCGTCGTCGACGAGGACGGCGTGCCGATCGCCGGCGCGATCGTCCTCGCGGACGACGGGATCGACTGGTCGAGCCGGTCCCGGCCGGACCACCGATGGAAGGCGCCCGCCTTCCTCCTGGCGACGACGGACGCGGACGGGCGGTTCGCCGCCTCCACGCGCGCGGAGGGGCCGCCGCTCCTCCACGGCGCGATCGACCTCGCGTTCGTCGGCCCGCGACCGTGGGCGCCGGAGGTCCGGCGCGGCGTCGACCTCGCGGACGGGCGGCACCGGGAACAGCACGT
>JAUIEL010000773.1 GCA_030428825.1 bacterium | reverse complement strand
ACCTCGCAATGGACGACGCCGTCGAAGCCGGGCCCCGGCTCCGTCCGGAACGTGAAGCGGTGCCCGACGCGAGGCTCGAAGTCGTTCGGCATGAGCCAGCGGGAGAGCCGGTCCCGGTCGGTCAAGGCCCGCCAGACCGCCGCCCGAGGGTGCGGGTAGATCCGCTCGAACCGGATCGAGCTCATCGCTCCCCCTCCAGCACGTCGCCGAGCGCGTCGAAGCGGTCGTTCCAGAACCGCTCGTAGTGCCGGACCCACTCCGCCACCGATCGGAGCCCCTCGCCTCGCAGCGCGTACCGGCGGTGCCGACCCACCGCCCGGGCGACCACCAGCCCCGCCTCTCGCAGCACCCGCAGGTGCTTCGACAGCGCCGGCTGGCTGAACCGGAAGTGCGACAGCAGCTCCGAGACGCTCCGCTCCCCGTCGGCCAGGAGATCGAGGATCTCCCGGCGGCTCGGATCGGCGACGGCGCGGAACACGGAGGTCATGGCCGAGATGATATAACCCTATGGTTATGCGTCAAGGGGAAAGGATCGAGGGCCGAACGCAGGAGGAGGGGGCGGGGCCGGGGCCTATCGGGAACGCGCTCGGAACCCCTCGACCAGCTCCGTCCTCCCCTCCGCCGACAGGCCGAGGTCGCCGAGGCGCGCCTCGAGTTCCTTCCTCGATCCCTCGCCGGCGAGCCAGGCGTTCAGGCGCGTCGCGACGGTCGAGTCGGTGAACGCGACCGGGTCGGGGTAGATCGCCTCCAGCTCGCGGGTCAGACGCTTCGAGGAGCGGAGGCGGTACTTCTGGTGGTACGCCTCGGCGCGCCAGAACTTCTTCAGCGGGACGATCTCGGTCTTCACGGGGAGCCCCTCCGCGAGCGAGACCTTCGCGGCCGTCTCCTCCGCCGCCTCTCGTTGCGCCTCGTCGTGGGTGAAGACCGCGGCCTTGTACTGGGTGCTCCAGGAGCGATGACACGGGCGGTGCTCGCTCCAGAACACCTCGAGCAGCTTCTCGTACGTGGTCGCCTTCGGGTCGTAGTCGATCTGGATCGCCTCGGTGTGACCGCCGAGGTCGTGGTACGTCGGCCGCTCCTCGTCGCCGCCGGTGTAGCCGACGCGCGTCCGGACGACGCCCTCGAGACCCCCGAACCGGGAGTCCGGACCCCAGAATCAGCCGAGCGCGAACGTCGCCGTCCGCACCTCCTTCGGCTGGGCCGCGTCGAGCGCGGGAATCGCTCGCGTTCCGTCCGTGGCGAACAGTCCGGTCAGGAGCATCAGCGGGATCCTCATCGTCGAGTCCTCGGCGCGGCGGGTCGGTCGGCGTCTCGGATGCGCCGCGGCGCGGGAGGTTTCGCGGAGGCCGGGAAGGAGACGGTGACACGCCCCCTCGGGTGGCCCCGGCGCCCCCCGGTTCGACCGGCCCGGCGGGCTCGAACCACCTCGCGTCACGTCCCGATCAACGCCCGCCGGCGCCCTCCTCCAGCTCGGCGTCCGTCCAAGGCTCGACGCGAGTCGACGTCGCCGCCCGGACCTCGGCGACGATCTCCGGCCCGACCGGGCCCGCCTCGTTCCCGAACGAGTTCCGCACGTACGTGAGGAGCGCCGCGATCTGGTCGTCCCCCCGGGCGGCGGCGGGCGGCATGTCGCCGTTCCAGGTCCGGCCGTCCCGCTCGAGCGGCCCGGTGAGGCCATGGAGGAGGACGCGCGCGAGCGGTCCCTCGTCGCCGAGCACGCGGTCCGCCCCGGCCAGGGACGGGGCCGTGCCGGGGAGTCCGCGTCCGTCCGGCTGGTGGCAGCTCGCGCAGATCGACGCGTACAGCCGCCCCCCGCGCTCGAGCTGCGCCCGTTGCGCGTCCGTCCAGGTCGACGGGCCGCGCGGAGTCCGGTAGCCGTCCCGACCGGGCCAGACGAGCCGCGGATCGATCGCGCGCGCCGCCGCGCCGGCCGCGTCCTCGCGCGCGAGCAGCGCCTCCCATCCCGCGGGACTCCGCGCCAGCGACGCCGAGAGCGGATGGTCCGTGCCGACCTTCAGCCGGCGCTTCAGCGCGTCGAGGATCGCCGCCGCCGCCCACGCGCGATCGGTCGTCGCCGCGCGCTCCACGACCGCGCCCCGCCGCGCCCGATCGCGGGAGCGCCAGACGACGTCGACCAGCGCCGCCAGCGCCGCGGCCCGTTCGTCCGACCGCTCGCGGAACGGCGCGCTCGCGAGGACGCCCTCGAGCAGCTCGAGCTCCCACCCGAACGCCCCGGAGAGGACCGCCGACCGGACCGCGCGATCGCCGGCGTGTGCGACGAGCGCGTCGCGGAGCGCCGCGAGCGCGGCCGGGGAGCGCCCCTCCCCCAGCGACAGGATCGCCTGGCGCCGGACCGAAGGCGCCGGATCGTCGAGCCGCCCGAGCACCAGCCCGAGCGCCCGCGGGTCGCCGAGGTGGCGTTCCGCGACTCGGAGGCCGGCGGCCCGGACCGCGACCGCCCCGTCGGCGAGCGCGGCCGCGACGTCCTCGACCGATGCGCGAGCGAGACCGTCGAGCGTCCAGAGCGCGTGCAGCCGCTCGACCGCGGACTCGCCGTTCCGGAGGCGGTCGCGCAGGGCCGCCGCCGCGCTCGTCGCGCGGCGCTCGACGAGGAGCCGCTGGGCGGTGTCGCGCCACCAGCCGTTCGGGTGCGCGAGCGCGTCGACGAGCTCCGCCTCGGTCGCCCGATCGAGCGCGGGGCGCGGATGCGGCGACGCACCCCGAGGACGGATCCTCCAGATCCGACCGAGACCGACCGGTCGCTCGAGCCCGCGCTCGACGATCTGTCGACGGAGGAACGACGTCACGAAGACGCGGTGCTGGATCACGCCGCGGTAGAAGTCGACGACGTACAGCGCGCCGTCCGGCCCGGTCACGAGGTTTACCGGCCGGAACCGCTCGTCCGTCGACGTGAGGAACTCGCGCCGCTCGTACGGGTTCGTCCCGCGCAGGCTGCCGTCCGGCGCCTCGACCAGGGAGCACCGCTTGATCAGGTTCCCCGCCGGTTCGG
>JAUIEL010000772.1 GCA_030428825.1 bacterium | reverse complement strand
GAACCGGAACTCCGGGTCGAACCGGCCCCGGGTCGCGCCCTCTGCCGGCGCCGCGGCCGGCCGCCCGGTGGCGTCGTCCGCGGGCGCGCCGTCCCCGAGCGACGCCGCCGACGCCCGCTCGCGGCGGTGACGGGCCACGACCCGGTCGAGCGCGGCCAGCCGCTCGGTCGGGAGCGACGCGTGCCCCGGCGCGGGAGCCGGCGTGGTCCCGACCGCGGCCCCGTAGATCTCGTCGAGCCGGGCCGCGCCGTCGTCGATCGTCGCCACGTGGCCGCCGATCCGCTCCCGGAGGGCGGCGAGCCGGCCCGGGTCGTCGAGCAGGCCGGCGAGCGCGTCGCGCAGCGCGTCGACGTCCCCGGCCGGGACCACGAGCGCCGCCTCGCCGGCGCGCTCGGCGCCCGCCCCTCGGTCCGAGACGATCACCGGCAGGCCGAGCGCGAGCGCCTCGTCGACGACGAGCGCGTACGTCTCCGGCGCGATCCCGGGGAAGACCGCCACGTCCGCCTCGGCGGCGAGGCGCTCGAGCCGCGCCCGGTCGAACGACTCCTCGTGCCTCGCGCCGACCCGCTCGAGCCGCGGCGCGAGGTCCGTCGCGAACGCGTCGTCGGTCGCGCGGCCGAGGAGCGTCACGTCGACCCGCTCCCGGCGCGCCGCGTCGAGCCCGGCGACCGCGTCGAGGAGGAGATCGACCCCCTTCACCGGCGCCAGGTTGCCGAAGTGGACGACGCGGAGCCGTCCGTCCTCGGGCGCGGTGCGCGGCGCGGGCTCGAGCCGATCGAGGAGCCCGAGCGGCAGGACCTCGATCCGCTCGGCCGGGAGCGACGACAGCCCGGTCGCGACGAGGACGTCCCGCATGCGTCGGGACGGCGCGAGGACGGCGGCGGCGGCGGCGAGCTCGGCGTCGAAGAAGCGCCGACGCAGACGGAACTCCTCCGCCAGCTCGTCGTCGCTCCCGTCGAACTCGTCGCGGACGCAGGCGACGCACCGCTCGGCCGGGACCGGCGCGTCGTCCCCGCAGAACCCGCCGTCCGGCCGGACGAGGAAGAAGCGCGGACAGACGGCCGTGAAGTCGTGGAGCGACGCGACGGCCGGGATCCCGCGGCGCGCGGCGAGCCCGACCAGCGGGACGCCGAGGTTCAACCAGTGGTGGACGTGGCAGACGTCCGGGCGCTCGCGCTCGAGCAGCGCGTCGAACTCCGCCTCGAGCCGCGGGATCCGGAGGTCGACCGAGTACCGCTCCACCTCGGGGTCGTGTTCGAGCCGGACCACGCGGACGCCGTCGAGGTCCTCCTCGACCCGGCCCGTCCCGGGGCGCTCGCTCCCGGCGACGACGACGACGTCGTGGCCGCGCGCCTCCTGCGCCCGCGTCAGCGCCTCGAGGTACTTCTCGGTCCCGCCGACGAACTCGGGCGGGAAGGTATGGACCGCGTGGAGGATCTTCACCGCCGCCCCGCCTCCTCGTCCGGCGCGAGCGGCGAGAACGCCTCGCCGAACCGCGCGGCCTTCTCGAGGAAGACGGCGCGGTACGCGTTCAGGCCGGTGATGAACCGCGTGATGTCCGTGTGCTCGAGCTGGCTCGCGTAGCGCCGCAGCGCCTCGAGCTTCCGCTCGTACGTCGGGGAGACGTCGACGACCCAGCGCGCCGGCCCGGCCGACCAGACCTCGTACCCGAAGACGGCCGGCGACGCCGCTTCCGCGGCGAGCGCGCGCTGCAGGATCACCGCCGTCGCGTGATGGTCCGAGTGCTGCTCCCCCGCGTGCGGCGCGTAGACGACGTCCGGCGCCCGCCGACCGAGCGTCTCGCGCAGCCGCGGGACGAGCGTCGCGAGGTCGTTCTCATGCACCCGGTGACCGTCCGGGAGCCCCCAGAACTCGAGCTCCTCGATCCCCAGCACGTCCGCCGCCGCCCGCGCCTCCCGCGCCCGCCGCTCCGCGTACGCCGCCGGGTCCTCCCTCCCCGTCGGGTCCCCGGTCGTCCCGGCGGTCAGGAACGTCACCGCCACCTCGTCCCCCGCCTCGACATGCAACCGGATCGTCCCGCCGCACCCGATCGTCTCGTCGTCCGGATGCGGCGCCAACACCAACACCCGCCCCCGGGCCGGAGGCCCGGAGACGCGCTCCGGCGGCGTTGGAGCTTCGAGGTGGGAGGACATGGGCCGACGAATCGTACAGGGATCCCCATCCGGAAACGACTTCCCCCGGACCTCCGGAGACGGCCCGCCCTCGAGTCCCGCCCGCGACGCTCCCGCTCCGCGCCAGCGCCCTCTCCCCTGCTCTCCCCTGCTCTCCCTTGCTCTCCCCTGCTCTCCCTCAGTACACGTCCGAGTCCCCCATCGTGAACCACCAGTTCTCCTTCGCCCAATGCTCGTCGAACGGCGGTCCGAACACCCGGATGCAGAGGTTGAACGGCGCGTCCGCGGCCGCGAACCCGCACTCCTCGACCGTCCGGAACGCGGTCGACCACGGGGGGATCCAGGTCTCGAGGAGGGAGATCCCCTCGGCCGCGGCCGCGCGGGCGGCGGCGCGGACGAGCCCCTTGGCGGCCGCGCCGTCGTCGGCGGGGACGATCCAGTCGACGAGCGGGGCGACGGGGCGGCCCATCCAGCCGGTCCGGAAGACGAGGACGCCGCGGAGCGCGCCGGAGCCCGGCTCGGTGGCGGCGAGGATCCGGTAGCGCCACGAGGGGCACGCGCGGTAGCGCCAGTCGAGCCACTCGCGATCGCGGCGCTGGACGAGACCGTGGCCATGGATCGCGCGATCGGCGAGCGTGGCGGTCCCGGCCGGGAACGCGTCGACCTCCGCGACCTCGACCTCGTCCGCTCCGACCTGGCCGAGCCAGCCGATCCAGTCGTCGCCGAAGTTCCGGTTCAGGGCGACGACCGGCGCGTGGACCGGGCGGTAGTCGAGACGCTTCGTCCCGATCCGGAACGCGACCGGGTTCGGGAGCCCCCAGACGATCCGGTCCCGCTCCGGCACGCCGTGATGGTCGAACCACTCCCGGGCGAGCGTCAGGAAGAGCCCC
>JAUIEL010000771.1 GCA_030428825.1 bacterium | reverse complement strand
CCACGTCCTCTCCCCCGGCGGCGTCCGGCTCGGGACGGCGCGGACGCTCGACGTCCCGGAGCTGGAGGAGGCGTTCGGCGCGGCGCTCGAGGCCTGGTTCGCGCTCGAACCGGCCGACCGCTCGCTCCCCCCGGCGTCCGGGGTCGAGCGGTGGACGACCCGCCGCCCCGACGCGGGCCTCGTGCTGACCGCGTGGGGGCGCGACCTCGGTCCGGCGCGCGGCCCCCGTTTCCGGCGCGACCAGGTCTGGGTCGAACGTCCGGACGCCCTCGCGCTCGTGCCGCCCGACCCGACGCCCGGCGCGACCGCCGACGCGTCCGCGCTCGCTCGCGCCTGGGCCCGCGGCGCGTTCCTCGACGACGTCCGCGGCGCCGTCGCCCCGTTCACCGACGCCGAGGTCGAGCGCGCCCGCCTGACCAGCGAGGTCGTCTCGGTCGGCGCGGGGGGAGCGGTCGAGCTCCTCCTGTACGGCGGGACCCGCGCCGTCGCCCCCGGGGTCGACGGTCCGCGCGGCGTCGAGACGACGCTCGTCGGGACCGCGACGTTCGACCCCGATCGCGGCCGCTTCACCGCCTTCGACCTCGTCGCCGAGGGAGAGCGCTGGGGACGCGCCGAGTCGAACGCCCGCCGCGGCGAGGAGGCGCCGTCCCCGATCGGCTTCGTCCTGGAGCGGACGACCGACGAGGCGCTGCGGCTCGCCGCGCCGCGGGGGGTGGTCGGAGAGGGGTAGGGACGACGGGGCCGGATCGCCCGACCGGGCGCTCTTCCGTTACCATGCCGGGCGGGAATGGAACCCGCCGCGACTCTGCCGGTGAGCGGCTGTCGGACGTTCGTGTGGCCCCGCGCGGCTCGCGTGGCGGGGGTCGGGTTCGTCGTGACCGGCCTGTTCCTGCGGATCGTCCGCTATCTCCAGGACCGATCGCTCTGGCTCGACGAGCTGCAGCTCTCCCTGAACATCGTCGAGCGGGACGTCGCCGGCCTCCTCACGCCGCTCGAACACAAGCAGGCGGCGCCGCCCGGATTCCTGGTGCTCGAGCGCCTGTCGGTCGTCGCGTTCGGCGACGCGGAGTGGGCGCTGAGGCTTCCCCCGCTGCTCTTCGGCCTGCTGGCCCTCTTCCTCTTCGCGCGGCTCTGCCGGGAGCGGCTCCCGCCGATCGCCGGCCTGGTCGCGCTCGCGCTCTTCGCGCTGAACGCGGCCCTCGTCGAGTACTCCTCGGAGGTGAAGCAGTACTCGGTCGATGTCGCGGCGACGACTCTCCTGCTGCTCCTCGCCTCGCGAGTCGCCGACGACGCGCCGACCGGGGTTCGCCGCGACGCCTGGCGCCGGCTCGCCGTCGCCGGGGCCGTCGTCCCCTGGTTCTCCCATGCCGTCGCCATCGTCCTGGTCGGCGTCGGGGCGGCGCTCCTCCTCGCCGCGGCGCGCGGCGCGCTCGGCTGGCGATCCGTCTTCGCGGTCGGCGCGCTCTGGGGAGGCGGCCTCTGGATCCACGACGCCCTGTTCGCCGGTTCGATCCGCGCCGACGAGTACTTCCGGACCTACTTCGGGCCCGACTTCGCGCCGCAACCGTTCGCCGGCGACAACCTCCGGTGGTACGCCCGCAAGCTCGAACTCTGCCTCTCCACGGCGGGCGGCGGCGCGCTCCGACTCCTCGCGGCGTCCGCTCTCCTCGGCGTCGCCGCGCTCGCCCGGCGCCGCGAGCGGGCCGCGCTCCTCCTGGGCGGCATGGTCGTCGCGTTCGTCCTCTCGTCGCTCGAGCTCTACCCGCTCCGGCGTCGCTTCCTCCTGTTCCTCGTCCCGTGCCTGCTGCTCGTCGTCGCCGAGGGGATCGCGCTCGTCGCCGCTCGCGGTCGCCTCGGCCGGGCCGCCGCCGCGGCGCTCGCGGTCGGCCTCCTCGCCCTCCCCGCGCTCACCTCCGCGCGTCAGGTGACCGCGCCGCCGACGAAGCAGGAGGCCCGTCCGCTCTTCCGCGAGGTGGCAGGACGAATCCTCGACGGAGACCACGTCCACGTGCATCACCGCGCCCGGATGCACTTCGACTACTACGCGCCGCGGACGGGGCTCGCTCCGACCACCGTCTCGTTCGGGAGATACCACGACCCCGACTCCCTCCACGAGCTGCGGAGGGAACTCGTCGCCGGCACCACGGCGCCGCGGACCTGGATCATCGTCGCGAACCTCACGGACACCGAGCGCGCTCACCTCCTGCGGACGATCGAGACGTTGGGAGCCCTGACCGATCTCCTCGTCGAACCGGGGGTCGCCGCGGTGCGGTGCGAGATCACGCGCCGCTGAGACCGGGGCTCGGGAGGGAACCGAGGACGCGGACCGTCGTCACCGCTCCTCGTGGTCGCAGTTGCAGTGCAGGAACCGCTCGACCTCGGCCTCCAGGGCGGACCGCTCGACGCCGAACTCCCGGGCCGCCGCGGCCAGGAGCTCCGCGCCGTTCGCGCTCTCCCCGCGCGCCCGCTTCAGGAACTCCTTCACCTCCGCCTCTTCCCGGTCGAGGCCGCGTCGGAGGGCGTTCGAGAGGATGTCGGCCATGCCGCCCGTCGTCTCGACGTTCGCGGTGCACTCCGACGCGGAGTCGTCCGGTTCGACGACGGTCACGTCCGGATCCGGGGCAACGTCGCGCACGGAGAACGTCCGGGCCGAGCCGTCGCACCGATACCGCGGGCCGACCTTCCGGAAGATCGGCTTCTTCCGCGGGAGGAGGCGTTCGACGAACTCGATGCGGGCCGGGATCGCGCGGCGGATGGCCCGCGCGTCCGCCGGCGGGATGCGGTCCGGGTGATGCGTCAGCGCGTACGCGAAGAGCGCCGATTCGGCCAGGTCCTCGCCGTCCGGGTTCTCCCGGGCGTAGCGCGTGACGAACCCGCCGTCCTTCCGCTGCGCGCGCCGCCACCTCTTCGAGTCCGCGTGCTCGGCGTCCCACGCCGCGTGGACCGACTCGTGGAAGAGCGTCTCCTCGAGGTCGTGCGTCGAGATCCGCTTCGTGGCGTTGTCGGAATAGACGACGATCAACCCGACGTC
>JAUIEL010000770.1 GCA_030428825.1 bacterium | reverse complement strand
CCTCGTCCTTCACGTGGAGCGCCTTGTCGGCGCCCATGGCGAGGCAGTGCCGGATCTCCTTCGTGGAGTCGGCCGGGCCGACCGTCAGCACGGAGACCTCGCCGCCGCGCGCCTCCTTGATCTTGATGCACTCCTCGACCGCGAACTCGTCGTACGGATTGACGACGTACGAGATGCCCGCGGGGTCGACGGAGCGGCCGTCGGCGCCGACGCGGATCTGCGACGCGGTGTCCGGAACGCGCTTCATGCACGCGATGAGATTCATGGGGGGATCCCGGGGACTCTCGATCTGTCTCGGGGGAGACGAAAGGGGCGAGTCTACGGGTTCCGGTCGGCCGGCTCAAGACGCCGCGGTCGGGGGCGGCCGAGGGGGGGAGGAGCGGGCGGGGTGCGGAGCGGAGGGGTCAGATCAGGCCGATGGTCGCCGGGGCCTGGACCTTCTTCATCATCCCGCTCCGGACGCAGTCGAACAGGTGTCGGGCGACGTCGCCGTCGAGGCGGCCCGCCTCGCACTCCTGCTCGATGACCCGGATCGCCTCGTCGGTGCTCATCGGGCTCCGGTACGAGCGGTGGGAGGTGATCGCGTCCCAGTAGTCGGAGATTCGCACGATCCGCGCGTCGAGCGGGATCTGATCGCCGCGGAGCCCGTCCGGGTACCCGGTGCCGTCGAGGTTCTCGTGGTGCCACCGGATCATCGAGACGACCGGCTGCAGGCAGGAGATCGGGCGGCAGAGCTCGGCGCCGCGCGCCGGGTGCTCCTTCATGATCGCGTACTCGTCCGGGGTGAGCGGACCGGGCTTGTCGAGGATGCAGTCGGGGACCCCGAGCTTGCCGATGTCGTGGAGGCGGGCGCCGAGGGCGATCCGCTCGACCTCGTCCGCGGAGAGTTCGAGGCTCTCCCCGAGCATCCGGGCGATCTTGGCGGTCCGGTCGGAGTGCTCGCGCGTGTACGGGCTCTTCAGGTCGATGATGTGCGCCAGCGCGAGCATGAACTCCTTGAGGTGCGCCTCCTCGGACTTCCGGCGCTCCTTCAGGAGCTCCAGCTCGAGCGACCGGCGCTGCAGGTGCTGCTTCTCGAACACGCGGTGGATCGTGCTCAGCACCTCCTCGAACCGGAACGGCTTCTTGAAGTAGTCGAAGGCGCCGTTCTTGATCGCCTGGATGGCGAACTCGAGCTCGAGGTGGCCGGTGATGACGGCGACGTCGGTCTCGGGGTGGGTCCGGCGGACGCGCGCGAGGAGTTCGAGGCCGCCCATCACGGGCATCGAGATGTCGGTGATGACCAGGGCGAAGGTCCGCTCGTCGAGCGCCTTCAGCGCCTCCTCGCCGTTCGGGGCCTCGACGATGTCGTCGAACCCGCTCTGCCGCAGGAAGCTCGCCAACGTCTGCCGGATGGCCTCCTCGTCATCGACGACGAGGATCGCCTCTCTGTCGGAGTCGTGCTCTCGCAACGCCAAGCCCCCCTCGACCGTGTCCAGATGCCGAATTCGACGGTCGGTCGCAGTAACTCTTTTTATCGGCGGGCGATGCGGGGTCCAGTCCGACGTTTTTTCTTTGCCGGCCGCGCGGAGGGGGGAACCGACCCGGGAAGTGTTGCGCAGTTGAAACAGAGGGCGGGTTCTTCACCCCCCGAAGCGGAACTTCTGCCCCAGGTAGACCCGGCGGACCTCCGGATCGTTCGCCAGGTCGGCGGGGAGCCCCTCCCGGAGGATCTGACCCTGGCTGATGATGTACGACCGGTCGGTGGCGCTCAGGGTGGAGTGGACGTCGTGGTCGGTCAGGAGGATGCCGATCCCCCGGTCCTTCAGCGAGACCAGGATCTCGGAGATCTCCTCCTTCGCCTTCGGGTCGATCCCGGAGAACGGCTCGTCGAGGAGGATCAGCCGGGGATCGGTCGCGAGCGTCCGGGCGATCTCGAGGCGGCGCGACTCTCCGCCCGACAGCGTGTCGGCCCGGTTCTTGGCGAGGAAGAGGATGCCGAGCTCCTCGAGCAGGGCGTGGGCGATCCCCTCACGCTCGGACTTCGGGTATCGCCGCGCCTCGAGGACGGCCAGGATGTTCTGCTCGACGGTGAGCTGGCGGAAGACCGACTTCTCCTGGGAGAGGTAGCCGATGCCGAGACGGGCGCGCTTGTACATCGGCTCGCGCGTGACGTCGGTGCCGTCGAACAGCACGCGCCCCTTCACGGGGGTGATCAGGCCGACGGTCATGAGGAACGACGTCGTCTTCCCCGCGCCGTTCGGACCGAGGAGACCGACGATCTCCGCGTCGTCGACGTGGAACGAGACGCCGTCGACGACGGTTCGCGTCCCGTAGATCTTCACGAGCTCCTCGACCTGGAGGAGGTGGTCCGCTCCCCCCTCCGGCTTCTCCGCCGCGGCGTCGGTCATCGGATGAACTTCCACCGGAAGTGGGGGTAGATCGGCCAGAAGACCGCGATCGCCTTGCCGAGGAGGAGGTTCCGCGGCACGAACGAGAACGCCTGGACGTCGGTCGAGTAGACGACCGGCGCGGGGCCGTTCCGCGTCCGGTACCGCTCGCCGTAGACGTCGACGAAGTCCCGCTTCGACCGGTCGTGGACGTCGCTCCGCTCGCGGAACGTCTCGCGGCCGTCGGAGAACTCGACGCGCTGCGCCCGCCACATCCGGCCGTCGCTGGAGTTCTGGGTGTTGTCGCCGAGCACCAGGAGCGCGTCGTCGGGGACGGCGAACGTCTGCTGCCGGCTGCCGTTCATCGCGAGGTAGTGGATGTCGCGCCGGACCTCGAGGTCCTCGATCGCGGCGGCGCCGCCGCGCGTCTCGAGCGCGACCTCGTTGACGGAGCCGCGCAGGATGACGTGGCAGTCCTCGTTGCCGCGGGTGGCGACGATGGCCGATATGCCTTGCTTGGTGACCGACAGGAAGTGGTGCGGGTGGCGCGCCACTTCCTCGACGTGTTCGGAGCGTCCGCGGCGGAAGCGATCGTCGTGCCGTCCGGGTCGTGCTGCGCGATGGTCCACCACATGCCGTCGTTGTTCGGGCCGGGTCCGGATGGCGA
>JAUIEL010000769.1 GCA_030428825.1 bacterium | reverse complement strand
CGAACCGCTCCTGCTTGTCGGCGTCGAGAGAGATCCCCGCGAGGAAGGCGGACGCCGTGTCCCCCGCATCGATGCACGGGGAGAGGTCGGTGAGGCGCAGGTCGTCGTCCGCGGTCCCGAGGACGTCGTCGAACCCGTCGAGATCGACCAGCATCGGAACGCCCGCCACGTTCCCCGTCCCACCGTACGTCGTCACCAGTCCCTCGACGAGATTCGCGTCGAACGCGCTCGGCGTCCCGAACACGCTGCGGAAGTTCTGCTGCTCGGTCGTGCCGCTCGGAGCCGTGTTCCCCCAGAAGACGGAGTTGGCGACGGTCGGGTTGCCGCGGTTCTCCATCCCGCCGGCCGAACCGCCGCTCGAGTTCCCCGCCACCGTGAGGTTGACGAACCTCGAGTTGCCGCCGCCGTGGCTGAGGAGCGCGCCGCCCGTCGCCCCGCAGTGGTTCCCCGAGAAGACCGACGACAGCGCCACCAGCTTCATCGACGTGGCGGTGGCGACGGCGCCCCCGTCGTTCTCGCTCCGGTTGCCGTGGAAGCGTGAGCCTCGGATCACCAACTCGATCCCCCCGGCGAAGATCGCCCCGCCGTCGCCGGACTCGGCCTCGTTCCCCGTGAAGACGCAGCACTCGACGAGGCTGCTCGAGAGGTTGATCAGGTCGAGCGCGCCGCCGTGGAAGTCGGCGCGGTTGTCGACGAACGCGCAGCGGCGGAACGTGACGCCGGAGTTCGTCCCGAACGTCTGCGCGGCGCCGCCTCGGAACGCCCGATTCCGCACGAACGAGCAGTCCTCGAACGTCGGGTGGCTGAACGGTCCGACGTCGGCCGCCGCCCCTTCCTGGGCGGAGAGGTTCTCGACGAAGGCGCAGTTCCGGACGGTCGGGGAGCTCTTGACGTTCCCCGGCGTGTCGAAGGCGTGCCCGTTCGCGTGACGGACGGTGAAGCCGTCGACGACCGCCGAAGCGCTCACGTTCGGGAGCGAGTTCAGCAGGACGGGGAGGTTCTCCCCGTAGTTGACGAACCCGGGGAGGTCGTTCTGGAGGACGTCCCCGCTCAGGATCGTCGTGTCGTAGAGGCCGGCCCGCTCGGCCAGGACCGTCTCCGTCCCGTGGAAACCTCCGTACAGCTTCACGCCGGGCTTCACCTGGACCGTCTCGACGTACAGCCCCTCGGCCACCCAGACCTCGTCGCCGGACGACGACGCGCCGACCGCCGGTCCGATCGTCGGGTACGCGTCGGCCCAGGAGGCCCCGGTCGCGGCGCCCGTCGCGTCCGCGTCGACGTACCGCACGCTGGCGGAGGCGTCTCCGGCCGGGACGAACGGGGACAGGAGGCTCGCCATCAGGGCGGACCCGGTGCGGAAGCTCATCTCTCGACTCCTCTCGTTTCGTTGTCGTCTGCTCTCGTGCCGTGGAACTCTCGCGTCGCGCTCCTCGCGACGCGCGCCGAAGGCTCGGGTCCGGTCTCGCCTCGGTCCGTCACGGAGAAACCGCTCGGAAGTGACGGTTCCGGCCGTTTCCCCGAGATTCCGCCCGCCGCCCGGCCGCCGGACACGTTTCGAGGGTCCGCCTCCGCTCCGGTCGGGAGATCGCCATGCGCCGTCGCGCCCCGCTCGCCGCCCTGCTCCTCTTCGCGCCCGCCGCCGCGGGGTCGGCCGCCGAGGGGGCCGACCCGCCGTGGCCGGGGTTCGGGGGGCCGGGGCGCGACTTCCGGGTCGACGCGCCGCCGCTCGCGGACGCGTGGCCGGAGGGAGGCCCGCCGGTCGTCTGGCGGCGCGCGTTCGGCGAGGGGTACTCCGGCCTCGCGCACGACGGGGCGCGGGTCTTCTCGATGCGCCGGGACGGGGACGCCGGCGCGGAGGTCGTCGTCGCGCTCGACGCGGAGACCGGGGAGACGGCGTGGGAGTTCCGGTACGACGCGCCGATCGAGTCGGACATGAACGTCGAGTACGGCCCCGGCCCCCACGTCACGCCGGCGCTGGCGGGCGACCTGGTCGTCGCCGTCGGGGTGACGGTGAAGGTGCACGCGCTCGAGCGGACGACGGGCGCGCTCCGGTGGTCGCGCGACCTGCGGGCCGAGTTCGGGGCGACGCACGTGAAGCGCGGCTACTGCGCGAGCCCGCTCGTGAGCGGCGGCCTCGTGATCCTGCCGATCGGGGGCGAGGAGGGGGCGTTGACGGCGCTCCGCCTGGACGACGGCGAGGTGGCGTGGCGGGCGGGGTCGTTCGGGTGGGCGTACGCGGCGCCGACGGTGATCGAGTGGGACGACGGGCCGGAGGGGATCGCGTTCTGGAACGAGGGGGTCGGCGGGTTCGACCCGGCGACCGGCGCGTCGAGGTGGAGCGTCGAGCACCGGAACGAGACGTTCGTGAACGTCTCGACGCCGGTCTGGGACGCCGAGAGCGGGACGCTGTTCGTGTCGTCGGCGTACGGGCTCGGGGCGCGGGGGATCCGGCTGACGAGGGAGGACGGGGAGACGCGGGCGGAGGAGGCGTGGACCGAGCGCCGCCTGCAGGTGCACCACGGCAACGCCGTCCTCGCCGCCGGGCACGTCTGGGCGTCGAGCGGCCGGGGACCGGCGGCGTTCGCGGCGCTCGACGCGGCCACCGGCGCGCTCGCCTTCCGCGACCGGGCGTTCGGCAAGACGAACCTCCTGCTCGCCGACGGGAAGCTGATCGTCCTCGACGAGTCCGGCGACCTCGCGCTGGTCCTCCCCGACCCGGCCCGGCTCGACGTCCTCGCCCGCGCCCCGCTCCTGCGGGCGAACGCCTGGACGGCGCCGATCCTCGTCGGCTCCCGGCTCTACGCCCGCGACCGGCACGAGATGGTCTGCGTGGAGCTCGGCGAGGAGGAGGGAGGGTCGCGTTCGCGGTAGCCGGCCGGGGTCGGTCCCGCGCGGCCGATCGTGCCGCCGGATCCCCGACGCGCCCCGCCCCTCCGGGCATTCCACCCACCCCGCCCCGGATCGCCCACCGCTCCCCTTGACCGGACCCTCCGCCGGTCGCTAGGCTGCGGGGTCTGAGGAGCGGGTGTAACTCAG
>JAUIEL010000768.1 GCA_030428825.1 bacterium | reverse complement strand
GGGCACGGGCACGGGCACGGGCGGTTTCGAATGTCCCCGCGTCTCCGGGGTCACCCCTTCTTCTTCCTTCGCTCGAGGAACGCGCCCATCCTCCGGTGCTTCTCCTCCGACTCGAAGCAGACCGCCTGCGCGATCGCGTCGATCGCGAGGCCGACCTGGTCGTTGGCGCGCGCGGTGGCGTTCAGCGACGCCTTCGTCAGGCGGAGGGCGAGGCGATCGTTCTTCTGGATCGCCTTGGCGAGGTCGAGCGCCGTCTCCATGACCGCGTGGTCCTCGACGACCTGGTTCACGAGGCCGATCGCGAGCGCCTCCTCCGCGTCGAGAAAGCGGCCGGTGTAGAGGATCTCCTTCGCGCGGCCGAGGCCGACGAGGCGCGGCAGCCGTTCGATCGCGCCGGCGCCGGCGAGGATCCCGAGGCCGACCTCCGGCTGGCCGAACGTGGCGCTCTTGCCGGCGACGCGAAGGTCGCACGCCATCGCCAGCTCGTTCCCGCCGCCGAGCGCGTACCCGACGACCGCGGCGATCGTGGGATAGGGGAACTCCTCGAGCTTCTTGAAGAGGGTCGAGTTGATCGCGCGCAGGGCGTCCGCCCGGTCGCGCTCCTTCAGCTGCGCGATGTCCGCGCCGGCGGCGAACGCCTTCCCGCCCGCGCCGGTCAGGACGACGCACGAGACCGCGTCCTCGTCCGCCAGCCGGTCGAGGGTCCGGTGCAGCGCGTCGATCGTCTCCTCGTCGATCGCGTTCCGGACCTCCGGCCGGTCGAGGGTGATCGTGCAGATCCCGTCCCGCTCCTCGACGGCGATCCGATCGCCGCCCGCTCCGTCCGTGCCGACTGCCGTCATGGCCTGACCACCACCTTTCCGAACACTTCGCGGTCTCCCAGGATGCGGTGTGCCTCCCGGATCTCCTCGAGCGGCAGCACGGAGTGGACGACGGGCGTGAGCCGGCCGTCCTCCATCAGCCGCAGGACGTCGTGGACCTCGCCGAGACTCCCCATCGTCGAGCCGAGGATCGACAGCGACTTGAAGAAGACGAGGCGGAGGTCGGTCTTCAGCTCGAAGCCGGCGGTCGCGCCGCAGGTCACGAGCGCGCCCCCCTTCTTCAGCGCGGCGATCGACTTCCCGATCGTCGGCTCGCCGACGTGGTCGATCGCGACGTCGACGCCGGCCTTCCCGGTCCACGCCTTCACCTCCTTCAGGAAGTCGTGCGTCCGGTAGTTCACGCCGACGTCGGCGCCGAGCGCGACCGCCCGCGCGACCTTCTCGTCGGTGCCGGCGGTCGTGATCACCTTCGCGCCGAGCAGCTTCGCGATCTGGATCGCCGCCACGCCGACGCCGGACCCGCCGGCCTGGACGAGGACCGTCTGTCCGGGCTCGAGCTTCGCGCGGTGGACGACCATGTGCCACGCGGTCAGGTAGGCGAGCGGCGCCGCGGCCGCCTCCTCCCACGAGAGGCGGGACGGCTTCGGCAGCGCGTTCCGGGCGGGGATCACCGCGAACTCCGCGCACCCTCCGTCGCACGTCTCGCCGAAGATGCCGTACCGCCGGCAGAGGTTGTCGTCGCCGTCCGCGCACTCCTCGCACGTCCCGCAGCCGAAGCCGGGCGCGACGCAGACCTCGTCCCCGAGCGCGACGTTCGAGACGCCGTCGCCGATCGCGTCGACGGTCCCGGCGAAGTCGCACCCCGGCACGATCGGGAGCGGGAACCGATGCCCCGGCACGCCGCGCCGCACCCAGGTGTCGAGGTGGTTCATCGCGCAGGCGACGACCTTCACCCGGACCTCGCCCGGCCCCGGCTCGGGCGTCGGGCGGTCCTCCAGGACGAGTCGGTCGAGGTCTCCGTGCTCGTGGATGACGACGGCGCGCATGCGATCTCCCGGCGTTCGGTCGAACCGCTCAGTCTACCGGTCCGAGAACGCTCCGCGCGAGGCTCGGCCCGGGGGCCTCGGGCGGGCGGAGCGGCGTCGGGGACGGATTCGGCGCGCGGGGGTGGTGCGCCGGGAGCGGATCGGCCAAGCTCTCCGGGATGACTCCGATCTCCGCCCTCCTCTTGTCGATCGCCCTCCAGCACCACCACCACGACGAGCGCTTCGAGGTGACCGGGGACGGGCCGCCCGTGTTCGCCGCCCGGACGGTCAGTCGCCACGGGCCGTTCGGGCACCTCGCGCTCCTGAACGAGCGGCTCGAGGTGGCGGCGCTGGCCGAGGTCGGGCGGGTCGTCGGGTGGGCCGTCCGTCCCGCCGGCGGCGACGAGGTCCGCCCGCTGGTCGCGGTCCTCGAGGCGGCGGGGCGGGGGGCGGCGACCCTGCGCCTCCTCGACGGTCGGACCCTGGCGCGCGCGTCCCGACCGGTCCTGCTCGAGGGGGTCGCCCGCCCCGACGGCCCGCTCGGCCCGCGGGGCACGGTCCGCTTCGCCGGCGAGCGGGGGGAGCGGCTGCTGGTCCTCGGCGATCCGACCGCCGCGCCGGACGAGCGGGGAGAGCCGACGCTCTGGACGCACGCCTTCGGGCTCGACGCGCTCGACCCGGGCGCCTCGCCGCGGGCGCGCGACGGCGACGGGTTCCCGGCGCCCGAGTCCGGGCCGTTCTCGCTGGTCGCGGCGGTCGGCCGGCCGCTCGCGGCGTTCGTCGGCGGGTCGACGGTCACCTGCGTCGACCTCGAGAGCGGCGGCGGCGAGACGTTCTCCTCGCCGGCGGCGGACGGACCGATCCGCGACGTCGCGATCCGGACCGACGCACCGCGCGTCGTGGTCGAACGCTCCGACGTGATCGACGACCTCGACCCTCGGACCGGGGACTGGCGGCGCCTCGAACCGCACGACGACGAAGGGGAGGGGGAGGACGTCGAGAGGCGCGTCGACCTCGACTCCGGTCGCGTCGTCACCTGGAGCCGTCGGACCGGCGAGATCGAGCTCGTCGACGGTCCGGCGCCGCCGCGCGCGCTCCCCGAGAGCCTGAAGGGCCTGGTCTGGATCGCCTCGCCGCTGCCGTTCCCCGCGAGCTGGGCCGGGCGCTGGCGCGGCCCGCTCGAGATCGCG
>JAUIEL010000767.1 GCA_030428825.1 bacterium | reverse complement strand
CGACCAGGCCACGAACGAGAGCACCGCCGCCGCGACCACCGCCGGCACGAAATAGGAGGCGACCACGTCGGCCAGGCTCTGGATCGGCGCCCGACTGCGCTGGGCCTCGCCCACCATCCGGACGATCTGGGCGAGCATCGTCCGCGTCCCCTGGCCGATCTCGGTCGACGAGACGAGGATCCGGACGCCGCGCGCGGTCGTCTCGAGGGTCGCGCGCGAGGCGAGCCGTTCCTCGCCGGCGCCGGTGAACCCCGAGCCGTGGAAGAAGAGCGACAGCCCGAGTCCGCGGTTCGTCCCGGCGAGCCGCTTGCGACGGCGCCGGAAGTCGGTCCGGCGGACGGCCTCCTTCAGGACCTTCCGCGCCGAGCAGTCCGCCTTCATCTTCTGGCCGGTCGCGGTCGTGTCGCCGCGGCGGAGGAGGTTCCGCTCGCGGATCGTCACCGGATCGAGGCCGAGCTCCGCCGCGATCCGGTCCATGTGCACCTCCGCCGCGAACAGGGTCTGCGGGGCGCCGAACCCGCGGAAGGCGCCGTTCGGCGGGGTGTTCGTGAGGACGGCCCGGCCGCGGACCTCGACGTGGTCGCAGCGGTAGGCGCCGGTCGCGTGCAGGACGCCGCGCGAGAGGACGACCGGCGAGAGGGTGACGTAGGCGCCGGCGTCGAGGAGGACGTCGACCTCGATCGCGACGAGCCGTCCGTCCCGGGTGACGCCGGTCCGGTGGCGGACGATCGACGGGTGGCGCTTGGTCGTCGCCCGCATGTCCTCCTCGCGGTCGTAGATCAGCTTGACCGGCCGACCCGCCTTCAGGGCGAGGAGCGCCGCGTGGCCGGCGATCATCGACGGGTACTCCTCCTTCCCGCCGAACCCGCCGCCGGTCTCCGTCTGCACCACGCGGACCTTGCGGGGCGGGAGACCGAGGAGGCGGACCAGCGCGGCGTGGACGTAGTACGGGCACTGCAACGAGCCGTGGACCGTGACGCCGCCGTTCTCGGGGACCGCGACGACCCCCTGCGGCTCGAGGTAGAGCTGCTCCTGCGCGCCGGTCCGGTACGTCCCCTCGACGACGAGGTCGGCGGCGGCGAACCCGTCGGCGGGCGCTCCCTTCTCGATGCGGAGCTCCTTGAAGACGGCGGGGGACGCCTCCGGGTCGAGGCACGCCGGGAGCGGGTCGACCTCGATCGTCGCTCCGGCTTCGAGCAGCGCGTCCTTCTCCGGGTGGGCGACGACGAGGATCGGCTCCTCGCGGTGGCGGACGACCCGGTCGGCGAGGCACGGCTGGTCGTCCTCGATGAGCTGGACGACGTTCTCCCCGGGGACGTCCTGCGCCGAACAGACCACGAAACCGCGCCGTTCGAGGTCGTGCTCGATCCGCGTGATCGTCCCGTGCGCGACCTCCGATCGGATCGTGCGGGCGTGGAGCATGCCCGGGAAGACGAGGTCGTCGACGTAGCGCGCGCGCCCCGTCGTCTTCGCGGGCCCGTCCAGGCGGGGGAGGCTCGTCCCGACCGACGTCATGCGCGAGATCATAGGAGAACCGGCGACCCGCGTCCCGGGGGTGCGGCCCTCTCCCCATCGAGGCGGGGGCCGCGGCCGGCGCCGTTCCGGCGGCGGGAGGACGGTTGGCCCTTCCGATCGGACGGACGCGGAGGTAGAAAGGAACGGTTTGTCCGCAGGCGTGAAACCACGAGGAACAGAGGAGCGATGCCGAGCCGCAAGAACCCCCCCGTCAAGCAGGAGAACACCGCCGAGGCGCTGCGCCGCGAGGCGGACGAGATCCAGGAGCGTGTGCGCGAGAAGGCGTTCGAGCTCTCCCAGACGCTCGGCGGCACCGGCGACGACTTCCACGACTGGTTGCGCGCCGAGGCGGAGACCGTGCTGCGGCCGACCTTCGAGCTGGTCGAGACGAAGGACGGCTGGAAGGCGGAGTTCGCGGTCCCCGGCCTCGACGCCGGCGACCTCGAGGTCCGGGTCGGCGGCGGCAGCCTCGTCGTGAAGGGCGAGCGGACCCAGGAGCGGAAGAAGAAGGACGAGCGCGTGGTCGTCTCCGAGTACCGCGCGACGAACCTCTTCCGCGAGGTCTCGATCCCGCTCGAGGTCGACGTCGACAAGGCGAAGGCGTCGCTCGACGCCGGCGTCCTCAGCGTCGTCCTCCCGCGGAGGAAGCAGAAGGCGGCGAAGAAGGCCGCCGACGCGACCCGCAAGGCGACGAGGAAGTCGACGACCAAGAAGTCGACGACGAAGAAGAAGGCGACGACCCGGAAGACGACGCGACGGTCGTGAGTCGTCCGCGGCGCGAGGCCGGCGCTCACCAGGTGTCGGCCTCCAGCACGCGCCGCGCGGCCGTCTCCTCGCCGTCCCGAGGCGAGCACTCGAGACCGACGTACCCCGTGTAGCCGAGCGCGAGCGCCTCCCGCAGCACGCGTGAGTACCGGATCTCCCCGGTCCCCGGCTCGTGCCGCCCCGGGTGGTCGGCGAGCTGCAGGTATCCGAGCTGATCGATCCCGTCGCGCAGGCGTCCGCAGAGGTCGCCCTCGCTGATCTGCATGTGGTAGAGGTCCCAGTTGACCTTCACGTGCGACGAGCCGACCGCGCGACAGATCCGGACCGCGTCGACGCTGCCGAACAGGCAGTGGCCCGGGTGGTCGACGCGGACGTTCATCGGCTCGAGGATCAGGGTCAGGTCGTTCGCCTCGGCGATCGGCGCGACCCGCCGCAGCCCCTCGACGATCGCCTCGTGCATCGCCTCGCGCGGGACGCCGGCGACGTCGTTCCCGCCGACGACGGTCGCCTTCCCGCACCGGAGGGTCCGCGCCACGTCGCACGCCTCGCGGATCGCCTCCTCGAAGCGGTCGTGGTGCTTCCGTTCGTTCAGTCCGGGCGAGAAGCCCCAGGCGGTGAACTGGGCGACCTCGACGCCGAGCTCGGCGGTCAGGTCGGCGATCGCGGAGAGCTCCTTCCCGCGGTGCGGCCAGAACTCGACCGCCGGGAAGCCGAGCCGGGCGGCGGCGCGGATGCGGTCGAGGAACGGGAGCCGTCCCCAC
>JAUIEL010000041.1 GCA_030428825.1 bacterium | reverse complement strand
GCGCCTTGCTCGGGATCGTGCCGGTGTTGACCTGCGCGCCGCCGACGACCGGGTTCTTCTCGATCACCGCGACGCTGCGCCCGAGCTTCGCCGCCTGAATCGCCGCCTTCTGGCCGGCGGGACCGGTGCCGATGCAGACGCTCAACCACAACCACCTCTTCTATTTCTGGGTGGTCGCCAACGAGAGATCGATCGCCAGGGCGAGCGAGCTCCTGCACGTCACCCCGCAGACCATCAGCGCCCAGCTCAAGCTCCTGCAGGAAGCCCTGGAGGTGCGGCTGTTCGAGAAGGAGGGGCGAGGGTTGCGGCTGACGGACTCGGGACGCGTGACCAAGTCGTACGCCGACGGGATCTTCGCCTTGAGTCGGGAGCTCCGCGCGGCGCTCCGCGGCGAGCCGGCCGGCGAGGTCCGCGAGCTACGAGTCGGAATCTCGGATGCTCTCCCGAAGCGGGCGTGTCGCCGCATCCTGCAGCCCGCCCTCCACATGCACGAGGCGATCCGCCTGGTCTGCCGGGAGGACGGGGTCGAGCGCCTCCTGGCCGGGCTCGCCCTCCACAACCTCGACCTCGTCCTCGACGACTCGCCGATCCCCCCCGGCCTGAGCGTGCGCGCCTACAACCACCTGCTCGGACAGTGCGGTGTCGTCTGGGTCGGTTCACCCGAGATCGCGAGACGGTACGGGAAGAGGTTCCCCTCGGACCTCAAGGACGCGCCGTTCCTCCTCCCGACCGTGAACACGGCGCTCCGCCGGTCCCTCGACCTCTGGTTCGAGGAGGCGAACGTCAGGCCGAGGGTCGTCGCCGAGATCGCGGACAGCGCGCTGCTCCAGGCGTTCGGCGAGGACGGCGAGGGGATCTTCCCGGTCACGGAGGTCATGCTCGAGGAGGTCCGCGAACGCATGAGGGTCGAGCCGCTGGGGGTCGCCGAAGGCGTCGTCGAACGCTTCTACGCGATCACCGTCGATCGACGGATCCGCCACCCGGCCGTGGTCGAGATCAGTCGACACGCGCGCGACGCCCTGTTCGAGTCCGACCCCCCCATCGGTCCCGCGCGGAGCCGGAACCACCGCGGCCCCGCGTGACCTCGCGCCCGGCCGTCAGGAGGGCGGCGGCTCCTCGCGCGCGTCGAACTGCGAGATGAAGTCGATCACGTTCCCGTCGATGTAGTCGTACGTCGCGAAGAAGTTCGACGTCAGGTCCGACAGGTTGTGCGGATTGATGACCGACTTGAACACGCCGACGTTCTCGATGAACAGCGAGCGCGGCTCGGCCGCGTACGACTCGACCCGGATGTTGAACATCCCCCGGTTCTCGTCGGTCTGCGGGAAGACCATCCGGACCCCGACGATCTGCGGCTGGCGCTGCAGGCAGGCGAAGTCCTCCTCCTCCATGTTCAGCAGCGACCGCGCGATGAACTCCCGCGAGTCGTAGAAGTTCCGCGCGTTCACCAGCGACCGGACGATGAAGTTCTGCACCATGAACTGCGGCACGTGCAGCACCTCGAACGCCAGCCCCGACAGCCGCGCCACCCGGTCCTGGAACTCCTCCCGACTGATCCCCGACATCTCCTCCCGCACCTGCACCCGATCCGGCAGGAACGTCACCGTCGAGATCATGTTCGCCTGCTGCGGCGGGTTCGACAGCGCCGCCCCGCCGGGGATCATCTGGAAGTTCTGATACGGAGCCTTCGGATCCGCGAACGTCAACGAGTGGATCCTCTGCATCTCCTCCGCGGTGTGCTGCCGCGGCGGATGGATCAACTCGGCCAGGTAGGCGATGCTCCGCATCGGATAGTCCATGACGCGTCCTCCGAGGGCCGGTTCGGCCGGGGGGCGGAATCGCGCAAGTCTAGCGGTGGGGAGCGGGAGGAGCAACGAGAGCAGGAGAGAGCAAGGGAGAGCAAGGGAGAGGCCGCTCACGCGGTAGGCCGTCGTCGACTTCGGACCCTCGCGTCAGCGACCTCCCATGGGTCCCCACCGGACTCCCCTTTTCCCCATCCCGGAATCGGGTGAGGAAGTCCGGAGCGGGCGAGGCGGGGGGCGGGCGGAGGAGGCTTCTCCGAGAGCGACCCCGGAGCGCGACTCGTCCCTTCGCGGAGACCACGCCCGACGCATCGCGCGAGGACGTGAGCGGGTCGGAGACACCTCCTCCGCACGCCCCGCCGCCGTGGCGAACGCGAAGACGTTCCCGAACGCGTTCCAAGCCGCGCAGCGTCTAGGACAGCGGGTCGGAGAGCTCGTCCCTCCTCCGGCGCCCGCCGTGGCGAACGCGAAGACGTTCCCGAACGCGTCCCGTTAGCCCATTTCGCCTTGCGCGGCGACGATCGCGTCGACCAGGCCGTACGCCTTCGACTCCTCGGCGGAGAGCCAGAAGTCGCGGTTGGCGTCCTGCTCGATCTTGTCGACCGGGGTGCCGGTCTCCTGAGACACGATCTCGTTGTACTTCCGGCGGATCTTCACGATCTCGTTCGCGGTGATCTCGATGTCCGACGCCTGGCCCTGGGTGTAGGTCGAGGGCTGGTGGATCAGGAAGCGCGAGTTCGGGAGGCAGAACCGCTGCCCCTTCTCGCCGCCGAGATAGATGATCACCGCCGCCGAGGCCGCGAGGCCGGCACAGACCGTCCGGACCGGCGCCTTGACGAACCGCATCATGTCGTAGATCGCGAACCCGGAGTCGGCGTCGCCGCCCGGGGAGTTGACGTAGACGGTGATCGGCTTCGACGAGTCCTCGTCGGAGAGGACCAGGAGCTGGGCCGAGACCTCGCGCATGAGGTCCTTGTCGACCGGCTTGGCGATCAGGATCGTCCGGGCCTTCAGCAGGCGCGCGACGAGGGGGGAATCCCCCTTCTTCTCCTTGCCGCCGTTCCCGGGGCACTCGTCGTCGTCGTCGTCGAGGTGCGTGAGCGCGCGGTCGTCCTGGAGCATCGGTTTCTCCGTCAGCATCGATTCGGCCAATCTAGGGGCCTTCGGGACCTTCATCGACCGGAACCGGGGGATTTCTTGGCCCCGTCCTCGGGCGGAGGCGGGGTGTCCCGGGGAGACGTCGCCTCGTAGCCGTCCCCGCCGACCCCCAGATAGCCCAGCGACTCCAGCCACGCCTCGAAGTCGCGGACCTTCTCCTGGTCGACCCCGAGCGGCGCGCTCGCGGGGCGGAACCCGTCGTCGTGCGAGTCGACCGCCGGGAGCGGGGGCCTCGCCGCCTTCAGGGCGTCGGAGACCGTGTTCTTCATCAGGGCCCCGCCGTCGGGGACCTTCAGGTCGCGCGCCAGCGGGATGCCGAGGAGGTGGTGGATCAACGGGGCGATCTCGAGCACCTGGCCGAGGTTCCGCGGCCGGACGTTCCGGTCGTCGGAGAAGAGCTCGTCGGCGCCGACCGGCTTCACGTCGGGGCCGGCCATCACGATCACGCCGGGAGGGGCCGGATCGAGGTGGTGCGCCGAGAAGCCGCTCGGGTTCGGCGACCGGGTGCTCACCGCGTAGAAGCCGTGGTCCGAGCAGACGATCACGTTGGCGTCGTCCGGCGCCGCGGCCACGATCTCGCCGATCTTCCGGTCCGCCTCGACGTAGAACCGCTCGATCCGCCCCCCGAGCTCCTCGATCCCGCCCTCGTCGACCTCGTAGTCGTAGAGGAACGGGTACGCGTACTGCCAGAACCGGTGGCTCGCGACGTCCGGCCCGCCGAGGTAGACCATCGTCAGGTCCGGGTCGACGTCCGGCCGCTCGAGGAGGGCGGTCGCGACGGCGGCGAACGACTCGTCGGCCGCGACCGACCACCGCGTCTGGTCGACGAGCCGTCGCTCGAGGTCGTCGAGCTTCGAGGCGTCGACGTCGCCGAGGTAGCGCGCGTCGATCTCCCGGAACCGCTCCGGCGCGGAGACGCCCGCGGCGATCGGCCAGATCTCGTCGATCAGGTCGCGCGGCCAGGTCTGGTCCGGGAGGTCCCGCGAGAGGTTCCCCTTCCAGTTCTTGTCGTTCTGCCCGGCCGCCGAGTACGGCGCGACCATCCAGCCGTCGATCTCCGCCGCGGGGTAGCTGACCCACCACCCCACGCAGAGCGTCTTCAGGCCGTACTCCGTGGCGACGTCCCAGAGCGCGCGGCCGCGCCGCGCGTTCGCCGTGAACGGCTGCCGGGAGCGAGGGTCGAGGAAGTTCACGATCCCGTGCCGGTCCGGCGTCGTCCCGGTGGCGACCGTCGTCCAGACGACCGGGGAGAGGGCCGGCTTCAAGGTGTAGAGGAAGCCCGCGGCGCCGCGCCGCACCAGCTTCTCGAGGTGCGGCAGCTTCCCCTGGACGAGGAGCGGCTTCGCGACCTCCCACGCCAGTCCGTCGACGCCGATCAGGACGACCGGGTGGTGCGGCGCCGCCGCCTTCCGGCCGCAGCCGACGACGGCGGCGACCGCGAGCGCGACGACCGCGAGCGGGCGCGGGCCCCGGATCATCGACGTCCCCCCATCCCGAGGTGGTTGTTCTCCGGGGACCAGAGGATGAACCGGTAGAGCGGGATCATGGCGACGAACTCCCGGGCGACCTCGGGGAAGAGCCGGACGTCGGTCGCGATCGGGTCGTCCTTCGCGACGGTCCGGGTGACGCGGACCCGGTGGGTCCCCGGCTCGAAGTACCGGAAGAACTCGAGGACGTCGTCCCAGCGGATCGAACCGCAGCGGTACTCCCGCTGCCAGTCGTGCAGGGTGAGTACGTACGACTCCGGGAGGGCGTTCAAGGCGGCTGCGAACTCCTCCGCCCCCTCCCGCTCCCGGCAGCGCCCCTTCATGTTCTGCGTGTCCCACCACGCCCGCTCGTGCACGCGCAGCCCGATCTGCAGGCCGTCGTGGTCGATCGCCAGGACGAGGTTGGCGTGGACGTACGAGGCGTCGGTGTCCGCCGCGAACTCGACCCCGAGCAGGTCCCGGAGCGGCTTCTTCGCCTTGTCGGCCGGGGAGAGGTAGAGGCGGAGGTTCCCGACCGAGTGCCCGTTGAAGACGTACGGGTTGTGGATCGAAGTCCGGAGCGTCAGGTCCTCCCCCGCCTTCTTCACCGCGGCGCGGAGCGGCTCGCCGATCGCGGCGAGCTTCCGCTTCAGGACGAGCCGCTCGGGGTTGAAGTCGGCGCTGCGGCGCTTGTGCGTCTCGAACGCCCGGAAGTCGGCGTCGGTGAACGGCGGGAGCTCCTCGAGCTTCTTGACGGGGCGACGGGCCATGGTCCGATTCTGGGCGATCGGAGCGGCCGGAGCAACCGCGGAGCCGTCGTCCTCCGCTTGTCGCCTCGAGCCGCGTTCCGTATCCTCGATCCCCCTTTTGCCCGCCTCCGGAGGAGAACGTGGAGAAGACCAAGTCGATCTGGCTCGACGGGAAGCTCGTGCCGTGGGACGACGCGCGGTTCCACTTCTTCACCCACTCCCTCCACTACGGGCTCGGCGTCTTCGAGGGGATCCGCTGCTACCGGCAGGAGGGCGGAGGATCGGCGGTCTTCCGCCTCGAGGAGCACGTGCGGCGCCTCTACGACTCGGCGAAGATGTGCCTCATCGACGTCCCGATCCCGGCCGAGGAGGTCGTCCGGGCGTGCCTCGAGGTCGTCGCGGACAACGGCCTCGACGAGTGCTACGTCCGGCCCCTCGTCTGGCTCGGGGAGGGATCGATGGGGCTCGGCTCGACGACGAACCCGGTCCACGTCGGCGTCGGCGCGTTCCCCTGGGGGGCGTACCTCGGCGAGGAGGGCGTGAAGAACGGGATCCGCTGCTGCGTGTCGTCGCTGACCCGGCTCTCGCAGGCCCGCCACATGGTCGCGGCGAAGGTGACCGGCCAGTACGTCAACTCGATCCTCGCCAACCGCCTCGCGACGATGGCGGGGTACGACGAGGCGATCCTGCTCGACGGCGAGGGGCTGGTGGCCGAGGGGCCGGGCGAGAACGTCTTCGTGATCCGGGACGGCGTGATGACGACGCCGCCGCTCTCCTCCCCGGTCCTCCACGGTCTGACGCGACACACCATCCTGACGCTCGCCCGCGAGCGGGCCGACGCGCTCGGGATCGAGATCGTCGAGGCGGCGTTCCCGCGCGAGACGCTCTACGTCGCGGACGAGGTCTTCCTGGTCGGCACGGCCGCCGAGGTGACGCCGGTCCGCGAGGTCGACGGCCGGACGGTCGGGAGCGGGCGGCCGGGGCCGGTGACGCGCGCGCTCGCCGACGCGTACCAGGCGGTCGTCCGCGGGGCGGAGACCGAGCACGCGGCCTGGCGGTCGATCGTCCCCGCCTCCGGTCCGTCGTGAATCCGCCCGGCGCGGCGGCGCCCGAGGTCCGGCCCGAGGACGTCGTCCTGCGTCCCGAGCGGTACCGACTGCTGAAGGCGGACCCGGCCCTCGCGCGGCCGATCCTCGCCCGCTGCGCCGACCTCGCGACGCCGTTCCAGTTCGTCACCCGGGAGGCGGACGGCCTGACCCTCCTCCTCGACGAGCGGGACCTGGTCGAGCTCGGCGACCTGCTGGCGGACGCGGCCCGCGAGCCGGACGCGTACCGGGTCGTGACGTTCACGCCGACGTTGCCGTGGGACCTCGTCGGGTTCCTGGCGAAGGTCGCGGCGGTGATGGCGGAAGAGGGCGTGCCGATCGGCGCGGTCTCCGCCTACGATCGCGACCATCTGTTCGTCCGCGACGCGCTCGCCGAGCGGACGGTCGACGCGCTCCGGCGGGCGGCCGGGGACGGGCGCCTCGTCCCGGACGCGCGGTGACCGGACGACGACCCAGGGAGGGGTCCTGAGATGGCCGTGATCGAACCGTTCCGCGGGTTCCGTTTCGTCGACCCGGGCGGCGACCCCGCCGCCTGCGCCGCGCCGCCGTACGACGTCATCGACGACGACGAGCGGGACGGCTTCGCCGCGCGGTCGCCGGCGAACGTCGTCCACCTGACGCTGCCGCGCGCCGTCGACGGCCTCGACCGGTACGCGACGGCGGCGAGGCTCCTCGACGAGTGGATCGCCGACGGTCGCCTGGTCCGGGACGAGGCGCCGTCGTTCCACCTCCAGGACGCGGTCTTCCCGGGGCCGGACGGCGCGCCGGTCCGGCGGCCGGGGCTGATCGGGCTTGTCGAGGCGAAGCCGATCGGCGAGGGGCCGATGCGGGGGCACGAGGAGGTCCAGGCGAAGCCGGTCGAGGACCGGTACAACCTCCTCCGGGCGACGCGGGCCAACCTCGAGCCGATCTGGGTCCTCTACCGCGACGCGGCGGGCGTCGTCGACGAGCTCCTCGCGCCGGCCCGCGCGGCGGCGGCGGACGCGACCGCGACGCTCGACGAGGCGACGTTCGAGTTCCGGCGCGCCGACGCGTCGGTCAGCGCGGCGATCCGCGAGCACCTCGACGGGACGCCGCTCTACATCGCCGACGGGCATCATCGCTTCACGGTCGCCAGCCGGTTCCACGCCGAGCACCCGGACGACGCCGGGGCGGCGTACCGGATGGCGCTCCTCGTCCGGGCCGAGGACCCGGGGGTCGTGGTGCTGCCGACCCACCGGTTCGTCGACGACCTGTCGGCGGAGGCGGCGGACGCGGTCGCGACGCGGCTGGAGACGGACTTCGACCTGATCCCGACCGACGAGGCGTCGATCCTCGCCGACCTCGCGCGGGCGGACGACCCGGGGACGATCGGCGTCGCGAGGCGGCGGGACGGCGCGTGGCACCTCGCGGTCCCGCGCGCGCCGGTGAAGGAGCGGCTCGCCGCGACCTCCCCCGCGCCGCTCCACTCGCTCGACGTCGTCGTGCTCCACCGCCACCTGCTCGACCCCGAGACCCTCGGGCACGCGCTCCGCTGCCGGTACGTCCGCGGCGAGGACGACCCGCTCGGGCTGGCGCGGAGCGAGGACGTGCCGCTCGCGCTCCTCCTCCGCCCGCCGACGATCGCGACGATCCTCGAGGTCTCCGACCGCGGCCTCCGGATGCCGTCGAAGTCGACCTACTTCTCGCCGAAGGCGGCGTCCGGCCAGGTGCTCCACCGGTTCGACGACCCGAGCCTCCTCGGCTGAGCGGGACGCGTGGCGCGCATCCTGATCTCCGCCGGCGAGGTCTCCGGCGAGCACCACGCCGCGCGCCTCCTCGCGGCGCTCCGGCGGCGGGACCCGTCGCTCGTCTTCGACGCGTTCGGCGGCCGGCACCTCGAGGCGGCGGGGGCGCGGCTCCTCTTCCCCCTCTCCGACTTCGCGGTGATGGGGTTCAAGGCGGTCTTCGAACACATCGGGACGTTCGTGAAGGTGCTCGCCCGGTTCGACCGCACCCTGCGGGAGGACCGTCCCGACCTCGTCGTGCTGCTCGACTACCCCGGGCTGCACGTCCGCTTCGCCCGCCTCTGCCGGCGACGCGGCGTGCCGGTCCTCTACTACGTCTGCCCCCAGCTCTGGGCGTGGGCGCCGTGGCGCGCGCGGCGGTTCGCGCGCGTCGTCGACCACGCGCTGACGATCCTCCCGTTCGAGGAGGAGTACTTCCGGCGGCTCGGCATCGACGCGAGGTACGTCGGTCACCCCGCCGCCGACGAGCTCGCGGCGGAGACCGCGGGGGAGGACGACGCCGCGCTCGAGGAGGAGGTGCGGGACGCGACACCCGGCCTCGCGCTCCTGCCGGGGAGCCGGCCGCAGGAGGTCCGGACCAACCTCCCGCTCATGGTGGAGGTCGCGCGACGGATCCGCGAGGAGCACCCGACGGCGACGTTCTTCCTCCCCCAGCTCCGGGACGACACGGCCGCCGTCTGCCGGGAGGTCCTCGAGGCGCACCCGCTCGACGGGGTCCGGTTCGTGCGGGCGGTCCGGCCGGTGCTTCGCGGCGCGCGGTTCGCCCTGGTCGTCTCCGGGACGGTCACGTTCGAGGTGGCGTGCCACGGCGTCCCGATGGTCGTCGTCTACCGGCTCACCCGGTTCCAGCGGTTCCTCGCCGACCGGATCCTGACCGTGCCGTGGATCTCCCAGGTGAACCTGATCGCCGGCCGCGAGCTGGTCCCCGAGTTCGTCACCCCCGACGAGCCGGTCGAGGAGATCGCCGCCGCCTGCCTCGAACGGATCGGGGAGACCGAGACCCGCCGGGAGTGCGTGAAGGCGCTCGGGGAGGACCTCCGGCACGCCTTCTCCCCCGGGGCCTCCGAGCGGGCGGCGGACGCCGTCCTGGCCCTCCTGCGGGCCTCCGGCGCCGCCTCGGCCCGTTGAACCCGGGCCAAGATCCCGACATACTCCGCGTCCCGGCGCCCCCCTCCGAGGGGAGGAAAAACCGGAACTTCCGGAGACGGCCGTGAATAGCTGGAGCGCCGAGCCATAGATCGCGACGTGGGAACGGACGCCGCCGACGCGAGTGACATTCGGGTCATCCGGGAGGTGCAGGCCGGACGCCGGGAGGCGTTCGAGTCGCTCGTCCGGAAGTACATGCGGCGCGCCCACGGGATCGCGATGCAGTTCGTGCAGAACAGCGAGGACGCGCTCGACCTCTCCCAGGACGCCTTCCTGAAGTCGTTCAAGGCGATCGGCCGGTTCGACACGAACCAGCGCTTCTTCCCCTGGTTCTATCGCATCCTCAAGAACACCTGCCTCACCTTCCTGAAGCGGCGCGGCCTCGTCCGCCGCCTCTCCCTCTCGGCGACGCCGGACGGCGAGCCGGACTACGAGCTGGTCGACGACGCGGCGGTGCAGCCGAGCGCGGTCCTCTCGTCGGGCGAGCTGCGCGAACAGTTCTGGCAGGGGTACGAGAAGCTGGCGATGAAGGATCGAGAGATCATTGCCCTCCGCCATTTCCAGGAGATGTCGTACCAAGAGATCGCGGACACGCTGGAGATCCCGATCGGCACGGTGATGTCGCGACTCTTCCACGCGCGCCGCCGACTGAAGGAGAGACTCGAACCGCACCTCTGACCGTGCCCACGGATCGACCCGACCGAGCGATGGACGAACGCGAACACTTCCGGATCCAGATGATGGGCTTCCTCGACGACGAGCTGTCGGACGAGGATCGGCGCGCGTTCGTCGAACGGTGCTACGCCGACCCCGAGCTCGCGACCGAGCTCGCCCAGTACCGCCGCCTGCACGACATCACGAACTCGATGGTCCTCCGCGAGCCGGAGGACTTCGAGTACGAACGGTTCTTCTCGCGCGTCGCGGCCCGCGTCGAACGTCGGCTCGGCTTCGTGCTCCTCGGCGTCGGCGCGAGCGTCACCGTCGCGTTCCTCCTGCTCGAGCTCTTCTTCTCCGACGCGAAGCCGATGCTGAAGATCGGCGTCGGCGTCGGCCTCCTCGGCGCGACCCTGCTGACCCAGTCGGTCGTCCGGGTCTGGCTGAAGCTGCGGAAGCTCGACCGATACCAGGGAGTGCGACGCTGATGCTGATGGCGACGACCGACACGATCCACGGCAAGCGAGTCCTCCGCACTCTCGGACTCGCGAACGGGACCGTCACCCGCTCTCCCGGACTCCTGAAGGGGCTGGTCGGGCTGATCAAGAACCTGCTCGGCGGAGAGGTCGAGGAGTACACGCGGACGATCGCCCAGGCCAGGGAGCAGGCGCTCGACCGGATGACCGAGCACGCCCGCTCCTTGGGGGGGAACGCCGTCGTCGGCGTCCGGTTCGCGTCGGCCGAGGTCGCGGCGTACGCGGCGGAGATCGTCGCCTACGGCACCGCGGTCGTGGTCGAGGACGCGCCGGCCCCGTCAGCGAGCGCCGCCGAGCAGACCGGGTAGCAGCGCGGCCGCCCGGCCGCGGAACGCGCCGTCCGCGATCGAGGTCAGCGGCGTCGCCTCCGGGTTCACCTCGATCACCGCCGCCCCCGCCCGCTTCGCCACGCGCGCCGCCGACGCGGCCGGCTCGACCTGCGCGGAGGTCCCGGCGACCAGGAACGCGTCCGCCTCCCCCGCGACCGCGAACGCCTCCTCGATCCGCGTCACCGGCTCGCCGAACCAGACGACCCCAGGGCGCTCGAGGCCGCCGCACGCGCAGCGCGGCAACGCGTCCGCCGCGTCGCGCCGTGGGTCGGCCGGACGCTCCGCCCCGCACTCCGAGCAGCGGTCGATCATCAGGTTCCCGTGCAGCTCGATCACCGCCCGCGACCCCGCGTCGCGGTGGTAGCCGTCGACGTTCTGCGTGATCAGGACGAACCCCTCGTGCGCCGCCTCGAACGCCGCGAGGGCGTGGTGTGCGGCGTTCGGCGCGCACGCGCGGACCCGCTCGCGGCGCCACCGGTAGAACGACCAGACGAGGGCCGGGTCGGCGGCGAACGCCTCCGGCGTCGCGAGTTCCTCCGGGCGGCGGTCGTTCCAGAGGCCGCCCGGTCCGCGGAACGTCGAGAGCCCGCTCTCCGCGGAGACGCCGGCGCCGGTCAGCGCGACCGGACGCCGGGCCGCCGCGAGGACCTCCCGGGCGTCGTCCGGCGTCACGGCCGCTCCCGCACGAGGATCAGGACGACCCGGGCGCCCGCGCCGGTCGACGGTCCGACGTCGTCCGCCGCCTCCTTCGCCCCGCGCGCCGGACCGGACTCCGATCCGGGGCCGGACGCCGGGCCCGACTTCCGCTTCGCCTTCGCCTCCGCCGGATCCGGCACCGCGTCGCCGGGACCGGTCGGACCCGCCGCACCGGTCGGACCGGCCGGACCCGCCGGACCGGTCGGACCGGTCGGACCGGTCGAACGGGCGACGCCGGTCAGGAACGCCGACCCGCCGGACGTGATCGCCCCCGACTCGGTCGCCGGAACCGAGCCCACGAGCCCGTCCGCGAGGAGGCCGAGCGACGTCGCGTTCGCGACCAGGCGCGGGAGGTCCCCGGCGTCGACCTCGACCAGCCGGATGCGGTCGCCGGCGTCGGCGCGGAGCCGCGCCGCCGCTTCCGCCCGCTCGGACGCGGGGAGGTGCTCCGCCAGCGACTCGAGCGGCCGCGCGTCGTGACCGACGCCGAGGAGCAGGCGGTCCCATTCCGCGCTCGGCCCCTCGTCGACGTTCCCGTACGCCCGGCCGGCGAACCCCGCGATCGGGACGAATCGGACGATCGTCGGCGACGCCCCGCCGGCGGCGGACACCTCGGCCTCGCCGGCCGCCCTCGCGCCCCGCAGGCGGCGGAGGACCTCGTCGATCCCCGCCGACTCCCGGTCGGCCTCCGACGCGGCGGAACCTTCTGCCGCCCCGGCCGCGTCGGTCGCATCGGCCGCGTCGGTCGCCTCCGCGGCGGGAGGCGCCGGCTCGCTCGGGCGCGGCAGCTCGCGCAGCACCTGCCGCACGGTCCGCTCGGTCCGGTCGTCCGCGTCGTCGCCGAGCCTCTCGGCCTCGGCCTCGGCCTCGGCCTCGCCGCCGTCCTCCTCCGCGTGCGCCGTCGTCGGCGTCGGTGGCGCCCCCTTCAACACGACGCGGGCCGCGCGTTCGAGGGCGTCCTCCGCCGACGCCGCCCCCGCGTCCCGACCCTCCTCGAGCTCCGATCGCAGCGGCGGAACCGGGCGCTCGGCCTTCGCGACCTCTTCCCGGTCGCGCCGCCGCCGCTCCGGACTCGTCGCCGACTCCTCGTCCCGCCGGCGCCGTTCGCCGGCGGCGTCGCGGGCGTTCTTCTCGTACCGGTCCGCCTCCTCGCCGAGCCGCCCGAGCCGCCCGTCCCCCTGCGTCCACGCGTCGCCCTTCTCCCGGTTCGGCGCGCTCTTGTCGGCGAGTCCGACGAACGGCGCCTCGTCGTCGACCGCCGCCCCGCGCGGAGCGAGCGCGCCGTCGCGCGAGGAGAGGAGGATCCCGACGGTCAACACCGCGGCGCACGCCGCCGCGACCGCGCTCGAGCGGCCGACCAGGCGGAGCGCCCACGGCCGGGCCGCGGCCTCGGGAGACGGCCCGCCCTCCCCCGCCTTCTCGTCGACGGCCGCCAGGACGCGGTCGGCGAAGTCGGACGGCGCCCGCTCCTCCGCGAACTCCGCGAGACCGGAGACCACGAGCTGCAGCTCGCCGTACCGCCGGCGGAGCCGCTCGTCGGCGGCGATACGCGCCTCGAGCGCGCGGGCCTCGTCCGGCGGGAGACGGCCGTCGATCAGGTCGTGAAGGCGCGCGAGGTCGTCGGCCGATCGGCTCATCGGACCCCTCCGTCGGAGCCGGTCTCGAGGGCCGGCACTCCGTAGATGCGGGTGACGATCTCGCGGAGCGCCTCCCGGCCGCGATGCAGGCGGGAACGGACCGTGCCGATCGGCACCTCGAGGATCGCCGCGATCGAGTCGTACTCGAGCCCCTCGACGTCGCGCAGGACGACCGCCGCGCGGAACTCCTCGGGCAGCCGATCGAGGGCCTTCGCGAGCGCGCTCCGCAGCTCACCCCGCTCCAGGCGGGCGTCCGGGGCCTCGGCCCGCCCGTCGGTCGGCTCGATCGTCCGTTCGCCGTCCATCGCTCGCAGGGGCTCGTCCAGGGAGATCGCTCGTCTCTCGGTCCGGGCGGCCACCGTGGTCACCCGGTTGATCGTGAGGTTCGTCGCGATGCGGAAGAGCCAGTGCCGGAACGGAGCGTCCCCCCGGAAGCGATCGAGCGCCTGGTAGGCGCGGAGGAACGTCTCCTGGGCGAGATCCTCCGCCCGGTCCCGGTCGACCCGGCTCGTCCGCACGACCACCCGGAACACGGCGTCCTGGTGGCGGCGGACCAGCTCCCCGAACGCCGCGCGGTCTCCCGACCGGGCGAGCGCGACGAGGTCCGGGTCGTCCTGGTTCGCGAAGCGGCTCACGGATTTCGATTCTCAGGAGGAGGACCGGACGGGTCCAGGGGCGTTCCCGGAGAATGTCGTCGGCGTGGGATCGGGGCTGAATCCGTGCCCGTGCCCGATCTCATCCGCGAGATCGGCTCGCGCGCGTCGTCCTCGAGTCGGGGACCGAGGACCGGCATCGAGGTCCCGGGTCCGGATCGTGCCGTCGGTCGCCCGGTGTCCGACTCCCCGTCTTCGCGAACGGAACGACACCGACCCCGGGCACGAACCAGATCGACCTTCCCCTCCTCTCCCTCCCTCACCGGATCAACCGCTCGATCCACCACCGCTTCCACCGTCCGTACGGCGGATACCGCACCGCCGGATCGATCCGCGTCCCCCTCGCCAGCACGCTCCGCCGGTGCGAGAACGCGTCGAACCCGGCCCGGCCGTGGTACGCGCCGTACCCGCTCCCGCCGACCCCTCCGAACGGGAGCCGCGGGTTCGCGAGGTGGAGCAGCACGTCGTTCACCGCGGCCCCTCCGGACGCGGTCCGATCGAGGACCCGGCGCGCGGCCGCGGCCGAACGCGTGAAGACGTAGAGCGCCAGCGGCGCGGGGGCGGCGGCGACACGCGCGATCGCCTCCTCCTCGCCGTCGACCGGGAGGACGGGGAGGATCGGGCCGAAGATCTCCTCCCGCGTCACCGGAGCGTCGGGCGCCACGTTCGTCAGGACGGTCGGATCGATGTGGAGCGCCGCCTCGTCGTGGCCGCCGCCGCACGCCGCCTCCCCGTCCCCGAGGAACCGGACGAGCCGCGCGTGGTGGCGCGCGTCGACGATCCTCCCGTAGTCCGGCGACGCGGCGGGGTCCTCGCCGAGCAGGGCGGCGACCGCGGCGGCGAGCCGGTCGACGAGCTCCGCCTCGCGCCCGCGCGCGACCAGGACGTGGTCCGGCGCGACGCAGGTCTGCCCCGCGTTCACGACCTTCCCCCACGCGACGCGGCGCGCCGCGGTCTCGAGGTCGGCGTCGTCGAGCACGACGCACGGAGACTTCCCGCCGAGCTCCAGCACGACCGGGACGAGCCGGCGCGCCGCGGCGACCGCGACCTCGCGGCCGACCGTCGCGCCGCCGGTGAAGAAGACGAGGTCGAACGGGGCGTCGACGAGCGCGGCGGCGGTCCGCGCGTCCCCCTCGACCACCCGTACGGCGTCGGCGTCGACGAACTCCGGCAACGTCCGCGCGAGGACCTCCGACGTCCGCGGCGCGCGCTCCGACGGCTTCAGCGCGACGCAGTTGCCGGCCGCCAGCGCGCCGACCAGCGGCGCGAGCGTCAGGTTCAGCGGGTAGTTCCACGGGGCGAGGATCAGGATCACGCCGCGCGGCGACGGCTCGACGCGCGCGGTCCCGGGGAGCTGGAGGAGGGACGGGGCGACCCGGTCGGGCCGGGCCCACCGGGCGACGCGACGCCGCGCGTGGGCGCACTCCGCCCGGACGAGCCCGAGCTCGGTCGCCCACGCCTCGACCGCGCTCTTGCCGAGGTCGGACGCGAGCGCGTCGAGCAGCGCGGACTCCCGTTCGACGAGGAGGCGGCCGAGGGCCTCGAGCTGCGCCCGTCGCCACGCGACCGGACGCGTCCGGCCGGACTCGAACGTCCGGCGGAGCGCGGCGACGGTCGGCGCGACGACGTCCGTCACCGCCGCTCAGTCGTCCTCGCCCTCGAGGAGCGCGCGCATCTCGGCGAGCCGCGCGCGGTCCGCCTCGGAGAGTTCGGGGTAGCTCGGCTGCAGGGTCCGCAGGGTGTCGGTCACGATCCGCGCCACGGTGAGGCGCATGTACGACTTCTCGTCGGCGGGGATCGCGTACCACGGCGCCCACGACCTCGACGTCGCCCGAAGCGCGTCCTCGTACGCCCGCCGATAGCTCGCCCAGTGCCCCCGCTCCGTCACGTCGCCGACCGAGAACTTCCAGTTCTTCTCCGGCTCATCGATCCGCGCGAGGAACCGCTTCTTCTGCTTCTTCTTCGAGACGTTCAGGAAGAACTTCAGGATCAGCGTGCCGTTCCGCGCGAGGTGCTTCTCGTGGTCGCGGATCGACTCGAACCGCTCGGCCCAGATCGCCTCCGGGTCGTACCCCTCGGGGAGCTGCTGCCCCCGGAGATACTCCGGGTGGACGCGGACCACGAGGACCTCCTCGTAGTAGCTCCGGTTGAAGACGCCGATGCGGCCGCGCTCGGGGAGGCGGCAGGTCGTGCGCCAGAGGAAGTCGTGGTCGAGCTCCTCCTTCGACGGTTGCTTGAACGAACTCACCTGGCAGCCGGCCGGGTTGATCCCGCTCATCACCGCGCGGATCGTCCCGTCCTTCCCCGCCGCGTCGAGCGCCTGGAAGACCAGCAGGAGGCTGTGACGGTCATGCGCGTAGAACCGCCGCTGGAGGTCCGCGAGCTCGGGGATCAGGTCGCGGAGCGCCTCGTCGCAACGGTCCTCGTGCGGCGCGTCCTTCGGCGGGTCGTGGTCGAAGTCCTCGATTCGGAACGACCCGTTGAACGGCACGCGATACGGCGAATCGGGATACGACTCGAACATCACTCGACCCTCCGGCCCCGGTTCTCCAGCCACCCGCCCGGTCCGCCGCGCGGGTCGTGGTGCGTCCAGTGGACGACCCCGCCGAGGTCGTTCGCCTCGTAGCGGCCGCGGAAGCGAACCACGTCGCCCACCTCGACCTCGATGCGTCGCGCGAGGTCGATGTTGTGCGAGATCTTCACGGAGAGCCCGTTCGTGAGCCGCACCAGGAACCGCTGGTGCGGCACCCCTTCGCGGTCGTCCGGGAGGACGCGGTAGACCCTCGCCGCGCTCTCGACCCAGACCCCTCCCCGGCCGGCCTCGTACGCGGCGACGATCTCCGCCTCGCCGGGGACGAGGCCGTCCTCCCGCGCCGGCGCGCGGGACGCCCCGCCCGGCGCCGTCGCGACCGGCGGCGACGTCGGCGCCGTCGCGCCGCCGCCCTGCTGTTCGCGGACCCAGGCGACGACGGCGGCGACGATCGCGAGCAGCGCGACGACGATCCGCTTCAGGGGGGAGGGGCGACTCATGGGGCCTCGCTCAGTTCTTCAGACCGTTCAGGGGAGGGGGGACCCGGCCGCCGCGCCGGACCAGCACGTCGGAGCGGAACCGGCTCACCGGCATCGCGACCGCCTTGCCGAGCAGCCCGCCCCAGTCGACCGACTCCCCCTCCTTCATGCCCGGGAGCGGGAGGAGCCGGACCGCGGTCGTCTTGTCGTTGATCATCCCGATCGCCATCTCGTCGCCGAGCATCGCGGCGATCGTCTCGACCGAGGTGTCGCCCGGGATCGCGACCATGTCGATGCCGACCGAGCAGACCGACGTCATCGCCTCCAGCTTCTCGTACGTGAGCGCCCCCTCCTCCGCCGCGCGGACCATCCCCATGTCCTCGGAGACCGGGATGAACGCGCCGGAGAGCCCTCCGACGCGCGAGGCGGCCATCGCGCCCCCCTTCTTGACCGCGTCGTTCAGCATCGCGAGGCAGAGGATCGTCCCCGGGGCGCCGACCCGCTCGACCCCCATCTCCTCGAGGATGTCCGCCACCGAGTCTCCGCGCGCGGGGGTCGGCGCCAGCGAGAGGTCGACGATCCCGAACGGGACGCCGAGCCGCTTCGCCGTCTCCCGCCCGATCAGCTCCCCCATCCGCGTCACCTTGAACGCCGTCTTCTTGATCTCCTCGCAGACCGCGTCGATCGACGCCTCGCGGCCGAGCTGCCGGAGCACGGCGTTCACGACGCCCGGCCCGGAGACGCCGCAGTTGATCACCTCGTCCGGCATGCCGACCCCGTGCATCGCGCCGGCGATGAACGGGTTGTCCTCGACCGCGTTCGTGAAGACGACCAGCTTCGCGCAGCCGAGCCCGCCGGTCGACGCGGTCAGCTCGGCGGTCTCCTTGATGACGCGCGCCATCTCGACGCACGCGTCGAAGTGGATGCCCGCGCGCGTCGAGCCGACGTTCACCGAGGCGCAGACCCGCTCGGTCGACGCGAGCGCCCGCGGGATCGATCCGATCAGACGTCGGTCCCCGCGTGTGAACCCGCCGTGGACGAGCGCGGAGAAGCCCCCCGCGTAGTCGATCCCGATCTCGCTCCCCGCCCGGTCCATCGCCTCGGCGATCGGCACGAGGTCGTCCGAGTCGAGCCCGTCCGCGAGGAGCGCGACCGGCGTCACCGCGACCCGCTTGTTCACGATCGGGATGCCGTAGTCCCGCTCGACCGACGCCGCGGTCTCGACGAGCTTCTCGCCGGCGGAGGTGATCCGTTCGTAGACGGCGTCGGCGGTCGCCCGGACGGTCGAGCGGACGGAGCCCCGCAGCGAGATCCCGAGCGTGGTGGTCCGGATGTCGAGGGTCTCGAGATCGACCATCCGGATCGTCTCGAGGATCTCACGCTCGTGGAACGGCACGGCTCTCCCTCTAGATCCGGTGCATGTAGCGGAAGACCCGCTCGTGCTGGACGCGGACGGTGTAGTCGTCGTCCTGCGACAACCCCTCGAGCGCCGCCTTCGCCTCCGGGAACGCCCCCGGCGCGCGGCTCATGTCGACGGTCAGGATGGTGTGGAACCAGCCGTCGACGATCCGCTGCGAGATCTCCTGGATGTCCCCGCCGACCTCGGCGATCCCGGTCGCGAGCTCGGCCAGGACGTGCGGGCGGTTCCGGCCGACGGCGGTCACGACGACGACGTCCTCGCGGCAGACGCCGCCGGCGCCGCCCATCGTGCAGGCGTCGACGTGCGTGTCCGGCGGCCCGAGGACGCGTCGCTCCGCCTCGCGCGCCGACTCGATCGGCGGGGACGGGGCGGGCGGCGCCGTCGCGCCGGACGGGCCGCTCCGGCGCCAGAGCGACGGGTCCGCGCCGCGACGGCGCGACAGCCGGTCGCTCCAGTCCGGGCCGCCGGAGTTCGCCGCCCGGCCGGTCGGAGCGGCGCAGGAGCAGGCGCCGCCCCCTCCGTCCCCTCCGCACGCGCAGCCTCGGTCGGACGCCGCCGCCGCGCCCCCCTCCACGATCGTGATCCCGCGCGCGGCCGCCTCCTCACGGGCCAGGCTCGTCAGCATCGTCCCCGCCGGCACCTCCAACGGGGTGCCGGCCGCGTGCGCCAGGATCCGGTCTCGGGTCAGGATCATCGTCACGTCTCCAGCGGCACCGGGCCGCGATCCGTCC
>JAUIEL010000766.1 GCA_030428825.1 bacterium | reverse complement strand
CCTCACGTACCTGAGCGGCGCCGTGACGGCGCTGATGACGCTGAACGTTCGACTCCAGCGCGCGTTCGCGTCGCTCCACCGCATCTTCACGCTCCTCGACACGCCGCGCGAACGGTCCGTGCCGGCGGCGGCGGGCCCGGTCACGATCGCCTCGGGGCGCGTCGAGATCGACCGCGTGTCGTTCCGGTACGTCGAGTCGCAGCCCGCGCTGGAGGACGTCTCGCTCACCGTCGAGCCGGGGCGGGTCGTCGCGCTCGTCGGGCGCTCGGGCGCCGGGAAGTCGACCCTCGTGAACCTCGTGCCGCGTCTGTACGACCCGGACCGGGGGACGGTCCGCGTCGACGGCGTCGAAGTCCGCGACTGGCCGCTGAAGGCGCTCCGGCGCGGCGTCGGGGTCGTGCCGCAGGACGTCTTCCTGTTCAACCGCCCGGTCCGCGAGAACGTCGCGTACGCCACGCCGGACGCGACCGAGGAGGAGGTCGTCGCCGCCTGTCGCGCCGCCCACGCGCACGAGTTCATCGAGCGGCTGCCGGACGGATACGACACGCTGGTCGGCGAGCGGGGCGTGAAGCTCTCGGGGGGCGAGAAGCAGCGGCTGGCGATCGCGCGCGAGCTGCTGCGCGACCCGCCGATCCTGATCCTCGACGAGGCGACGTCGTCGCTCGACTCGGAGAGCGAGGCGCTGATCCGGGACGCGGTCGACCGCCTGAAGAAGGACCGGACCTGCTTCGTGATCGCGCACCGCCTCTCGACGGTCGTCGACGCGGACGAGATCGTGGTGCTCGATCGGGGGCGGGTCGTCGAGCGCGGTCCCCACGCCGCGCTCCTCGCCGCCGGCGGCCTCTACCGGAAGCTCCACGACACCCAGCTCGGCGCGGACGTCGCCGCGTCGGGATGAGGACCCGGGCGCGAAGCGATCAGAAGCCGCGTCCGCCCCGGCCGGGCCCGCCCCGATCTCCGCGCCCCGGACCGCCGAAGCCGCGGAAACCGCGCGCGCTCTCGTTGAACTTGTCGATCTGCTCCCGGGTCATGAACGTGCCGAGCGTGACGTTCATCTCCTCGCGAACCTTCTCCATCGCCGTCCGAATCCCCTCCCAGTCGCCGTTCTCCCGCACGGACTCGCGCGCGGCGTCCCACTTCTCTCGCTGCTTCGCCATCGCGTCGCGGAGCTGGTTCGTCTGGTAGGCGTTCAGGCCGAGCTCCTGGGCGAGTCGCGCGAGCTGCTCCTCCGTGCGTTCCTGGCGCCGCTTCTCGCGGTCCTCTTCCCGCTGACGCTCCTCCTCGGCCCGGATCGCCTGGAGCGCCTCGCTCACCTGCTCCTTCAGGACCACCGGCCGCTCGTTCCGGTCGGCGACCGGCGGCGGCGGCTCGACCTCGACCTCGCGGACCGTCTCCGCCGCGACCTCGGCCGGCGCCGCGGGCACGTGCACCACGGCCGGGCGGGTCTCGAGGACGTCGAGCCGCTCCTGGAGGCGCCGGTTCGTCCGCGCCAGCTCCTGCATCTCCGTCCGGAGCTCGATCAGGTCGGCCCCGTCGACGGCGGGCGGAGGCGCGCTCCCGGGGCCGACGACGACGGCCCCCAGCACGCCGGCCGCCAGCGCGGCCACCACGGTCACGATCGTCTGGATGTTCATCGTCCGGACTCCTTGCGTTCTCGGCCGGCCTTCGCCGGGTTCTCTTCGGATGTCGAATCCTCGCCGTCCGCCGCCGGCGTCGCGCCGAGCAGCGCGACGACCTCCTCGGGGACGGGGGGCATCGGATCGGCGGGCGGTCGCAGCAGGTAGGAGACGGCCCGCCGCTGGAACCGGTCGCCGACCGGCGAGGCGTGGCGGACCATGATCTCGACGTCGAGCTCCTCGACCTTCCCGGCCCGCACGAGCGCGACGACCTTCCCCTCGAACTCGCGCGGCGGGGCGCCCGCCCGCAGCGACGCCCCCCGCCGTTCGCGCGCGAGCGCGCCCGCGAGCTGCTTGGTCGCCTCCGGGGAGAGCTCGACCCGCCACGTCCGGTGCGAACCGGCCGCGCTGCCGGACGAGCTCACCTCGCGCGCGCCGTCGACCGCGCACCGCAGGATCTCGTCGGGCGTCCGGAGCGTCTCGAGCATCGAGAGCGGACCGCGCAGCCGCGCGGGAGGGGTCCGATCCGCCGCCCGCCACTCCCCGCCGTCCGTGCGCAGCACGCGGCGCTCGGGGGTCGTCCGGAACAGCTCGATCCCCTCGAACCGGAGGCGCACCGGACGCCCCGCGCCGACCTCCCCGAGGACCGCGCCGCGGGGGCGCCCGATCCGACCGCTGCCGACGCCGCCGAGGCCGCCGTGGTACTCGCTGCGCATCTCGAACGCGTAGCCCGCGGACCGCTCCAGGCGCTCGACGGCGGCGCGGAGCTCCGCGGCCGGATCGTCCTCCGGAGGCGCGGCGCAGACCAGAAGGGAGAGGGCGAGGTTCAGCACGGCATCGTCTCCGTCGGCGTCGAGGCGTGGTCCATCATTCGACCAGATCCCGGTCCGCGCCGAAGCGATGCCGGCCGCCCGTCCGCCGGAGCAGCTCCCGCCGCTCCTCCGCCTCGAGCACGGTCTCGAGACGTCGCTCGAGATCGGCCCGGAGCTCCTTCATCCGCGTCTCCTTCGCCTCGTGTGCCAGGCGGTCGGACGGGGGCGGCGGCTCGGCGTCGCCCGTCGGGACGAACAGCCGCCGCTTCTCGTCCTCGTACTCGCGGAGGACCGCCTCGAGGCGCGCGACCCGGTCGTCGTCGAGCCCGAACTCGGTCCGGGCCCACTGGACCGTGCGCGCCACCTTCTGCTCGCTCCGCTCCCGGAAGCGCGCCGCGACCAGCTCGTCCAGCCGGTCCCGCTGCGCCTCGGAGAGGATCGCCCGCAGCTTCGGCCGCGCGTCCTCCATCACCTCGTGGATCCGCGTCTCGTGGGCGCGGATCTCCGCGAGCGCCCCGTCGAACAGCCCCTGCAGGTCCGCCTCCTGCTCGGGGGTGAGGGCGAGCTCGACCGAGAACTGCCGGACGGAGTCGAGGAACCGGCCCATCGGCCCGGCGCG
>JAUIEL010000765.1 GCA_030428825.1 bacterium | reverse complement strand
CGGCGCTCGGTCGCCGTGATGACCTGGGACCCGGCGGCGGCGGGGTGGTGGCTCGTCGACGACTTCTTCCCGGAGCTCCTGGCGATCGACCGCGCGATCTTCCCGCCGCTCGACCTCTTCCGCGCCGCGTGGGGGAGGATCGAGGTCGAGACGGTCCCGGTCCCCGCCGACTGCACCGACGGGTTCCTCGGCGCGTACTGGCGGCGCCCCGAGGCGTACCTCGACCCGGCCGTGCGCGGCGCGATGTCGACGTTCGCCCGGGTGCCGGAGGTCGAGGCGCGGGTCGAGCGGCTCCGCGCCGACCTGGCGTCGGGCGCCTGGGCGCGGCGCCACCGCCGGCTCCTCGACGAGGAGTCGCTCGACGTCGGCTACCGGATCGTCCGCGCGACCCGGTGCTGAACGCCGGCCGAGCGGGCGTCGACGCTCACGGCGCGGTCAGCTTCACGCCGTTCGACGCCGCGAACCCCTGCGGGCCGCCGGGGTCCGCGATCCACGCCTGCAGGAACACCTCGAACCCGGGCGGCATCGCGGCGGGGAGCGTCCCCGCGATCGCGAGGTCGCCGGCCGCGTCGAGCGGGAGGCCGAACGTGATCAGGTCCGGGTTCGGGAGCATCGTCCCGCCCGCGAACGGGGCGGAGAGCGCGCTCGCGCCGAGGACCAGGGCGGCGGTCCCGTTCGGGAGGCCGTTCGACAGCGCGAGGGAGAACGGGCTCCCGATGCAGAGCGGTCCGCTCCCCGCGAGGGTCGGCGTGCCGTTCTGGCCGGCGAGGCCGAGCCCGAGGTTCGTCCACGGCGCGGTCGCGTCGGGCGGGCCGAGCGATCCGTCGCAGTTCACGTTCTGCATGAAGACGTCGCCCGAGTCGACGCGCTGGTCCGTCCACGCGAGGATCGACTGCCCGACGGTGTTCGTCACCGCCGCCAGGCGCGACTTGGTGCTCGGCGTCGAGGCGACGTCGGACTCGGGCTGGTCGATCGCGCCGGTCGGATCGAGCCGGAGCGCGCGGAGGACGCCCTGCCCGAAGCTCGGGGTCCGGACGAAGAAGACCGACGTCGAGAACTCGCCGGCGAGGTTCCGGACGTTCCCGATCTCGACCGAGCCGAGCGGGACGTGGGTCGCGCCGGTGTTCCCCCAGAGCCGGTTCCCGGCGGCGTCGAACTTCTGGCTCGCGACCCCGAACTGCGACTGGACGGAGTTCTGCTCGACCCAGCTCACGATCGTCGCGTTCGTCTTCGGCACGAACGAGACCGTCGGGTTCACCCGGATCTGCGTGGCGTCGGTCGAGACCGCCACGCCGTCGTGCGGGAACAGCTCGGTGCCGTTCGCGCGGATCCGCTGCGCCCAGCACTGCAGCGGCGAGTTCGTGTACCACGCGAAGACCGCGCCGCCGCTCCCGTCCGGGACGAACGGCGGGAAGTTGCCGATCTGCAGGCTGCCGGTGCCGAACACCGCGACCGGCGCCGCCCCCCAGAGCGGCGCGCCGGACGCGTCGAACTTCTGGGTCACGAGACGTCGCGGCGACGAGAAGCCGCCGGTCTGGTGCACGATCGACACGATCACGTTCGTCCCCGTGGCGTGCAGGTCGGCGACGGAGTACGAGCCGGCGGCGGGGGTCAGGACGACGTCGCTCGCCCACTGCGGGGCGCCGGCGGCGTCGAGCTTCATGAGCCGGACCGACTGGTTCTGGGTCCACGCCACGACCGCGCCGCCGTCCGACGGCCCGGCGATCTTCGGCGCCGCGACGAAGTCGGTCGTGTTCGTGAGCTGCACGCCGAGCGTCCCCCAGGTCGCCGACCCGTCCGGCGCGATCCGGGCCGCGCTCACCTGCGTTCCGGTGAGCCGGTCGTCGCGGAACGCCAGCAGCGCGTGGCCGGCGGCGTCGAGCGCGAGACCGTAGTCCTGCGTCGAGCTGAACCCGCGGTCCGCGACGAGCGCCCCGTTGTGCGCCCACGCCTCGGCGCCGTCGACGTCGAGCCGCTGGAGGCGGACGTCGTACCCGCCGCCGATCCCGTCGAACCAGCTCAGGTAGACGCCGCCGTCGGTCGTCGCGACCAGCTTCGGCTGGGTCTGGTCGCTGGCGCCGTCGGCGATCGACGAGTTCATCGTCGGGTCGGAGCTCCATTGCGCGGGGGCCGCGGGGGCGAGGGAGAGGGTCGCCAGGGCGGCGATCGGGAGGAGCGAGGGTCGGGGGTGCATCGGTGCCTCGAGCGGAAGTGGGGGCGGGGCGTCCAGCGTACGCGAACTCCGGACGTCGGGGGAGCGGGGGCGGGACGGCGACGGCGCGGCCTGGTGCCCGCGACCGCCGAGGTCGGAGGGCGACCGTGAGTGACCGCGGCCGGAGCGGGGGCGCGCGGTCTCGACCGGCGGTCGCGTCCGGCGCGTCGCTCGGTAGGCTGCAGCGCGACGTCGGGGCGGCGACGTCGGGGCGGCCCGCTCCCGGTCGCTCGTCAGGATCGGGTCGAACGCACGGAGGGGTCTTGACGCGCGATCGTCATCGCAGGCTCGGCGAGCTGTTCCTTCGCGCGGCCGATCTCGACGGTCCTCGCCGCGCCGCGTTCCTCGAGCGGGAGTGCGCCGACGACGCCGACCTGCGCGCCGAGATCCGGCGGATGCTGGAGCAAGACGCCGCCCTCCTGTCGACGGAGCACCACGGCGACCTCTCGTCGGTCCGCGGGCTCGAGGACGGCGCCGCCCCGCCGGAGCGGATCGGTCGGTATCGCATCCTGCGCCGGCTCGGCGAGGGGGGCATGGGGACGGTCTACGAGGCGGAGCAGGAGCAACCGCGTCGGGTCGTCGCGCTGAAGGTGATCCGCCCCGGGTTCGCCACGGACGACGCGCTGCGTCGGTTCGGGAACGAGGCGGCGCTGCTCGGCGCGCTGCAACACCCCGGGATCGCGCAGGTGTTCGAGGCGGGGACCGAGGACACCGGGGCCGGCCCGCAGCCCTACTTCGCGATGGAGCTGATCCACGGCCCGACGCTGTCCGAGTACGTCCGGCGCGAGACGCTCGGCCCGAAGGAGCGTCTCCGGCTCGTGGCGCGGGTCTGCGACGCCGTCGAG
>JAUIEL010000764.1 GCA_030428825.1 bacterium | reverse complement strand
GACGACGTACCCGTCTTCCCTAGCTACGACCTCGACATGCAGCGCCGGGTGATGGCGCTGGTGGCCTCGGAGACGTCGGCGCCCGTGCCGGCGCCCGTGTTCGCCGAGGACGACCCGGGGCATGCTCTGCGGAGCCGCGCCCACTGGGAGTGGGAGTTCCTCGAGAACCCGGCCGGCACCCAGGTCGTCCTCGGGGTCGAGCCGAACGGTCGGATCATCGCCCAGTACGCCTGCCTCCCCGCGATCGTCCACCTCGCCGGGCGCCGCGTCTGCTGCGGCCAGGGGATCGACAGCGTCGTCCACAAGGACTACCGCCGCGGACTGAAGCGCGAGGGCGCGTTCCTGAAGACGGCGAAGTACTACTTCGAGAACTACGGCGTCCCCGAGGTGAACGCGTTCGGCTACGGGTTCCCGAACAAGAAGGCGTACCGGATCGGGGTCCGGATGCTCGGGTACGTCCCGATCGCGACCCCGGTGAAGACGCTCGCCCGGAACCTCATCAACTTCAGGAACGACGCCGAGGCGAGCGAGGGCGGCGACCCCGCGGGGGAGATCGTCCCGATCGCGCGGTTCGACGAGCGGACCGACCGCCTCTGGGCCTCGATCGAGTCGAAGCACGCGATGGCGATCGTGCGGGACGCCCGATACCTGAACTGGCGCTACGTCGACTGCCCGTCGGTCGAGCACGAGTCGTTCGGGCTGGAGGACGGCGACGGGGGGCTCAGGGCGACCTGGACCCTGCGCCGCAACTGGATGGGCCCGCCGATCCTCGCGATCTGCGAGCTGATCGCCGACCCGAAGGACGTCGGCGCGATCGCCCGCGCGCTCGCGCACGTCTGCCGGTACGCGCGCGAACACGGCCAGCAGCGCGTCGAGGTCTGGGTCCCGCCGACGACGCCGGTCTACGACACGATCCTCGCCCGAGGGTTCACGGCGGAGTCCTCGCCGTTCAACCTCTGCGTGAAGATCTACGACCCGACGCTCGACGCCGCGTGGGCCCGCGCCAACTGGTACTACACGATCGGCGACTCGGACGTCTTCTGAACGTCGCGGTCAGAACGCCGTGTAGACGAACGGCGCCACGATCGGCACCGCCTGCAGCAGCACGAACACGCACGCGAGCGGGAGCAGGAACACGAGGATCGGCACGAGCCACCAGTACGGTCCGCGCCAGAGCGCGCGCAGCAGCTCGACCGCGGTCCCGAACCCGGTCTTCAGCTTGATCCACAGAGCCAACATCTCGTCGGAGAGGATACCCTCTCCCACCGTCCGGAACGGAGACGCCGTCCGGAATGGAGATGGATCTTGACCGACCCCCTCGCCCTGCTCCGCTGCCCCGAGTGCCGCGGCGAGCTCTCGGACCCCGGCACCTGCCGCGACGGCGGCCACTCCTTCCCGGTCCGGAACGGCCTCGTCGACTACCTCGCCGAGGAGTCGCGGCCGGCCGCGGCGGCGGAGGTGACCGACTTCTACCGGAAGTTCCCGTTCCCCGGGTACGCCCCGTCCGACGACGCCGACGCCCTCCTCGAGCGCTCCCGCCGCTCGGCGTTCCTGGTCCAGCTCGACGAGGCGATCCCGACCGGCGCGACGGTCCTCGACGCGGGGTGCGGCACCGGACAGATCTCCGCCTTCCTCTCCCTCGCCGCCGCCGGCCGGACCGTCGTCGGGGTCGACGCGTGCGACGCGTCGCTCGCCTGCGCGACGGAGTTCCGCGACCGGGTCGGGATCGACAACCTCCACCTCTGCCGCGGCGACCTGTTCCGGCTGCCGCTGGCGGAGGAGGCGTTCGACGTCGTGATCTCGCGCGGCGTCGTCCACCACACGCCCGACCCGGACGGCGCGACGCGCTCGGTCGCCGCGCGCGTGAAGCCGGGCGGCGTCTTCGTGATCGGCTTCTACGAGAACGTCGCCCGCGTCCCGCATCGGACCCGCCGCGTCCTCGGCAAGCTCCGCGGCGAGCCGTTCCGCGTCCTCGACCCGGTCCTGCGCCGCCGCGACTTCACCGAGGAGAAGAAGCGGATCTGGATCGCCGACCAGTACCGCCACCCGCTCGAGCGGATGCTCCCGCTCCCCGACGTGGTGAAGGTCGTCGAGGCGGAGGGGTTCTCGTGGATCCGCACCGTCCCCCCCGCCGTCGAGTCCGGCTCGATGTTCGACGCGACGCCGCGCCCCGGCCCGCTCGGGCTGCTCGGCCGCCGCCTCGGATGGGCGCTCTCGGGACTTAACGACCCGGACGCGGGGCTGGTCTGCGTGGTGTTCCGGAAGGCGGCCTGAGGCTCGGAGCGGAGGCCGGAGGAGGCGACCCCGGCCGCCGGCGAATCGACCGAATCCGGCACAATGGCGGAGATTCGTGAACCCTCCGAGGCGTCTTCGGTGAAGAGTCTTCCGATGCCCGTCCCCGAGATCGACCTCCTCTTCCGGCGCTTCCAGCAGACGGGGGATCCCGGGGCGATCGCTTCGTTCTACGACCGGGTCGCCCCGGAGCTCCTGCTGCTCGCCGCGCACCTCGGCCGCCGGGGGGCGGACGCGGAGGACCTGCTCCAGACGACGTTCCTCGCCGCGATCCAGGACGCGGATCGGTGGGACCCGACGCGGCGCGTGATGCCGTGGTTGGTCGGGATCCTCGTCCACCAGGCCCGCCGCGACCGCCGCCGCGACGCGCGGCGGCTCGACCCGGCCCGACTCCCGGACGAGCCGATCGAGGATCCGGGCGCGCTCGCCGAGGAGCGGGAGCTCGCGGTCCTCGTCTCCCGACGGCTGCACGCCCTCCCGGAGCACTACCGGCAGGCGCTCACCCTCCGCTGGGTGCACGGGCTGACCCCGCTCGAGAGCGCGGACGTCCTCGGCCTCCCGCCCGAGACCGTGAAGACGCGACTCAAGCGCGGTCACGAGGCCCTCCGACGCGCCCTCCCCGCCTCGATCGGCGCGGCCGGCGCCCTCCTCTTCCCCCGGGCCGGCGAGGCGTCGGTGCCGGTCCTCGACGACGCGGATCTTCGTCGGCACCGCCGGTGTCGTTGTCGCGCGGATCCGATGACGGTGGCGGCGGCGGCTGGCTCAAGCGG
>JAUIEL010000763.1 GCA_030428825.1 bacterium | reverse complement strand
AGGAGCCGGGACTGGTCGATCGGATCACGCCGTGGCCGGACGAGCGCGCGGGGCTCGACCGGGCGTTCGCCGACGCGATGGCGACCGTCTGGGCGGACCACCCGGACGACTCGCTGGTCGGGACGCTCTACGCCGAGGCGCTGATGGTCCTCACCCCGTGGAAGCTCTACTCCCCGGAGAAGGTCCCCGCGCAGGACACCCCGACGATCCTCGCGACCCTCGAGCGCGTGATGCAGCTCGATCCGGGGAACCCCGGCGCGAACCACCTCTACATCCACGCGATCGAGCCGAGCGCCGACCCGGGGCAGGCGCTCGACGCGGCGGCGCGGCTCTCCGACCAGGTCCCGGCCGCCGGACACCTGAACCACATGCCGTCGCACATCTACGTGCAGACCGGGCACTGGGACGAGTCGGTGACGCAGAACGCGAAGGCGATGGAGGCGGACGCCCGCTACCGCGAGCTCTCCCCGGACCAGGGGATCCAGCACATGTACATGGCGCACAACGCGCACATGCTCGCGTTCTCGGCGATGATGGCCGGCCGCGAGGCGGAGGCGATCGCGGCCGCGCGCTCGATCGACGCGAACATCCCGGACCCGGTGAAGGAGGAGGTCGCCGGCTTCCTCGACCCGTGGATGAGCGCGGTCTACGACGTGCAGAAGCGGTTCGGGCGCTGGGACGACCTCCTGGCCGAGCCGGCGCCGCCCGCGTTCTTCCCGATCACCACGGCGGTCTGGCGCGCGCACCGCGCGATCGCGTACGCCGCCAAGAAGGAGATCGAGGCGGCCGAGCGCGAGTACGCGGAGTTCCGCTCGGCGATGGAGGCGATCCCCGACGACAGCGTCTTCGGCGACGACTCGACCCACGCGATCCTCGACGTCAGCGATCACTTCGTCGCCGGCGAGATCGCGCTGCAGCAGGAGGAGTGGGACGCCGCGATCGAGCATCTCGAACGCGCGGTCGAGGCGGAGGACCTCCTCTCGTACGGCGAGCCGCCGCAGTGGCTGCAGCCGACCCGTCACACGCTCGGCGCGGTCTACCTGAAGGCGGGCCGGCCGGCGGAGGCGGAGCGCGTCTACCGGGAGGACCTCGCCGAGTGGCGACACAACGGCTGGTCGCTCTACGGCCTCTTCCGCGCGCTCGAGGAGCAGGGGAAGGACGCCGAGGCGGAGGAGGCGCGGCGGGCGCACCTCGAGGCGTGGGCGAAGGCGGACGCGCCGCTGCTGACGAGCTGCAAGTGCATCCCGACGACATGAGGCGTTCCGAGGAACGACCGGAGGTGAGGCGAGTGAAGACTCTTGGCGCGGCGTTGGTCTGTCTGGCGTTCGGCGTGGGCGCCCGCGCCGCGGAAGAGGCGTACCTGAAGCCTCCGTCGGTCTCCGTGCCGGGCGGGAGGTTCGGCGTCGCGGTCGCCGTATCCGGCGACACGGCCGTCGTCGGCGAGCCGGGCGAGGACGGCGGGGCGCAGGACGCCGGCGCGGCCCACGTCTTCGTGCGGAGCGGCGGCGCCTGGACGTTCCAGGCGACGTTGAAGGCGTTGAACGCCGGGCTCGACGACCAGTTCGGCTCGGCGGTCTCGATCTCGGGCGACACGATCGTCGTCGGGGCGCCCCGCGAGCGGAGCGCGGGGCACCCGCTCGACGACTCGGCGCCGAACGCCGGAGCGGCGTACGTCTTCGTGCGGAGCGGAGGCGCCTGGTCGGAGCAGGCGTACCTGAAGGCGTCGAACGCCGAGGGGTACGACGACTTCGGGAACGCGGTGGCGGTCGACGGCGACACGATCGTGGTCGGCGCCTGGCGGGAGAACAGCAACGCCACCGGGGTGAACGGGAACGCGCTCGACAACTCGTTCGGCTACGCCGGGGCGGCGTACGTCTTCGCGCGGAGCGGCGCGACCTGGACCGAGCAGGCGTACCTCAAGGCGTCGAACACCGGCACCAACGACCACTTCGGCTGGTCCGTCGCCGTGGACGGAGACCTCGCCGTCGTCGGAGCGGTGAAGGAGTCGAGCGCGTCCGCGGGCGTCGACGGGAACCAGGCCGACGACTCGCTGTTCGCGGCCGGCGCCGCGTACGTCTTCGAGCGGAGCGGGACGACGTGGGCCCAGGCCGCGTACCTGAAGGCGTCGAACCCGGGGTTCGACGATCAGTTCGGCTGGTCGGTCGCGGTCTCCGGCGAGACGGTGGTCGTCGGGGCGCCGATGGAGCGGAGCCAGGCGATCGAGGTCGACGGCGAGCAGGACGACGACACGGGCGGGGACCGCGGCGCCGCGTACGTCTTCGAGCGGTCCGGCGGAAGCTGGGGTCAGACGGCGTACCTCAAGCCGACGACCCAGTCGAACAACCTCTTCGGCCAGTCGGTCGCGGTCGACGGCGGGACCGTGCTCGTCGGCGCGATCACCGACTCGACCGACGCGTCGTGGTCCGGGGCGGCGTACGTCTTCGTCGACGCCCCGTCGGGATGGGCGGGGCAGGCGTACCTCTGGCCGGTCGCCGGCGACGCCGACGACCAGTTCGGGACGTCGGTCGCCCTCTCCGGCGACACGGCCGTGGTCGGCGCGCCGAACGAGGACGGCGCCGCGACCGGCGTCGGCGGGGACCAGACCGACGACTCCCTCTCGTTCGCGGGCGCGGCGTGGGTCCACTCGGTCGGCCAGCCGTGGATCGGGCTCGGCCACGCGAAGGGGGGCGTCTGCTGGGTGCCGCTGCTGACGGTCGACGCGACCCTGACGCCCGGGAGCGCGGGCTCGCTCACGCTCCTCGACGCCTGCGGGTTCGCCCCGGCCGCGCTCTTCGTGGGGCTCTCCGCCGGGTACGTGAGCGGGCTCGGCGGCACGCTCGTCCCGTCCCCTCTCGCGGCGCAGCTTCATCTGACCGTGCCGGCTTCCGGCACCGTCCACCTGCCGTTCGTCTGGCCCGCCGTCGTGCCGCCGGGGACGAAGGTCTACCTCCAGTTCGGGGTCCACGACGCCGCGGTCGCGCCCGGGACCCCGGACGGCGTCGCGTTCTCCAACGCGGTGGAGCTGACCGCGCAGCCCTGACGGCCGGCCGCGGGCGGGGGGGA
>JAUIEL010000040.1 GCA_030428825.1 bacterium | reverse complement strand
CCCTCTCCTTCCTCTCCTTCCTCTCGTTCCTCTCCTTCCTTCCCTACAGATACTCCCGCGTCAGGTTCTCCACCCCGCCGTCCTCCACCACCAGATCGTCCTCGATCCGCACTCCGCCGAACTTCGTCAGCTCGTCGACGAGCGTCCAGTCGATCAGCTTCCCCTCGGGCTTGGTGCGGAGGTCGTCGAGGAGGCTCTTGATGAAGTAGCAGCCCGGCTCGATCGTGAAGCACTGCTTCGGTTCGATGTCGCGGGTGTTCCGGAGGAACGGGTTGCGCGGGTCGGGGTCGACGTTGCGGCAGCCGACGTCGTGCGTCTGGAGGCCGAGGGAGTGGCCGAGGCCGTGCGGGAGGAAGGTGCGGGTGATCCCCGTGTCGACCAGCTCGGCGTCCGAGCCGTTCGCGATGCCGAGGTCGCGGAGGATCTGCGCGAGCAGCTCGTGCGACTGGTCGTGGAGCGACTGGTAGTTCAGGCCGGTCCGGACCCGCGCGCACGTCTCCTGCTGCAGCGACTCCATCTTGTCGATCAGGCCGGAGAAGACGTCGGTCGCGGCGCCCGTCCCCTTCACGCCGGTGCGCGTGATGTCGCTCTCGTACCCCTGGTACCGCGCCCCCGCGTCGAGGAGGAGCGACTGGGCCCCCTCGCGACGGCGCGAGTAGCTGACGTGGTGGAGCGTCGCGGCGTGCTCGCCGAGGGCGACGATGTTCTTGTACGGGGTCTCGGGGTCGTCCTGCTCGGTCGCCTCGAGGTAGAGGAGGTGGAGCTGCAGCTCGCTCAGGTCCCCCTTCCGAAACTCCTCCATCACCCGGGCGTGCCCGAGGCAGGCCCGGCGGTTCGCCTCGCGGAGGCAGGTCGTCTCGTACGCCGTCTTCACGGTCCGGAGGTCGTCGAGCCGCGCCTTCAGGTCGTCGGGGTTCCGGAGCTCGGACGGCACGCCCCACGCGTCCGCGTCGTCGAAGTCCTCGGTGATCATCGCGAAGCGGCCCGCGCCCGGGCTCGGGAGGTGGTCCTTCAGCTTCGCCGCCTCGGTCAGCTCCACGACGTCGAAGGCGCTCCAGAAGTGGTCGGACTCGGGCGGCGCCGGGTCCTCCCAGAAGCCGAGCTCGCGGTTCCAGAGGAGCTTCGGCGTCTTCCCCGGTTCGATCACCAGCGCCGAGTGCGCCGTGACCAGGGGCAGCCAGTGCTGGAAGTGCGGCGTGGCGCGCATCGGCCAGAACTGGTCGTCGAAGATCGAGCGCGGCCGCGGCGAGCCGGAGTGGACGATCACCCCGTCGTGGCCGGTCGCGCGGAGCGCCTCGTGGTACCGGTCGGTGAGCCACCGGACGTGGTCGCGGTACTCGCGGGTGAGCTGCTCGAGGTCGACGGGCGTGTCCATGGGGAGCTCCGGATCAGTCGAGGGCGTGGCCGTTCTCGGGGTCGACGCGCAGACCGAGGTCCTCGCCGTCCTCGAGGTAGAAGAAGAAGCCGTACATCATCTCGTGGAACGTCTGCAGCCCGAACCGGACGGCCGCGTCCGGGTCGGGGTTGAACGGGTTGAACGTCGAGTTGTCGAAGTGCGCGATCACCTCGATCGTCGTCCCCGCCGGGAACCGCTTCCCCTCCGGCCCGTACTGATACGACATCTGCCAGTCGAAGCTGTAGTTCGGGACGATCAGCAGCGTCTCGACCTCGCCGTCCGGGCGATGGGCGAGGAACGTCATGTCGCGGCCGCGCAGGTGCATGTGGGAGAAGAGCCCGACCGCGGAGACCGCGCGCTTCAGCGTCCGGCGGGCGCGGACCTCGTGCGCCGGCGCGTGCGGCGGGATCTCGAACCGCAGGTCGGTCACCTGGACGTGGCGCAGCCGCTGGCGGACCGGCTCGCGAGGGAACCGGAGGCCGACCCGCAGTCGGTCCGACTCCTCCCGACCGGTCGTCACGTAGTGGGCCTGCAGGCCGAGGACCGACCCGGCGGGGATCCGGACCGCGACGCCGGCCGGCAGGACCATCGCGTCGCCGCCCGGGACCTGACCGGTGATGAAGTTGCTGGAGCGGAACTTCTCGCCGACCTTGAAGTACGCGAGGTTCGCGTGGTGCAGGACCGAGCGGTTCTCGGGGAGGATCTGCACCGCCTCGATCCACGTCTCCTCGAGAAAGACGTACGGGAGCACGACGTACTGGTAAGGGACGTAGCCGTCGGCCGGGAGGTCGGTGGTGCCGAGCTGGGTCAGGACGAGGTCCGGCTGGGCGATCTCCCAGGCGTCGCTCGGCAAGGGCGGCGGCGCCGGCGCGGCGGCGACGTCCCCGGGCGGCGTGCCCGCGGCGACCCAGCCGAGGATGGTCCGGCGTTCGTCGGGGGTGAGCTCGCGGCGGTTCACGAACTCGCCGTGCTCCTCGCTCGCGAACCACGGCGGCATCCGGCGCTGGCGGACGACCTCCGCGATCATCTCGGCGTTGGCCCGCGCCGGTTCGAGCTCGAGGAGCGAGAACGGCGCCTCGCCGCCGTCGCGGTGGCACTCGACGCACCGGCGGTGGAGGATCGGCAGCACGTCCTCCGCCCAGGTCACCGGGAGCGGCTCGGGCTTCGGCGGCGCGGTCACCCGACACCCGTCGACCGGCGTCGACTCGAGGAAGACCGGGCGGCCGGCGAGGACGTCCTCGATCGCCTCCTTCAGGTCCTCCCGCCCGCGGGTCGGGCGGACGCCGCCGAGCCGGACCTGTCGGTCGATCCGGCCGCGGTAACGGAGCCGCGACCCCGCGTCGAGGACCACCGCCTCCGGGGTCCGCGTCACCCCGAGCGCGTCGACCGCGGCGTGGTCGAAGTCCTTCAGCGCGGGGAACGGCAGGCCGTGCTCGACCTGCATCGCCGCGACGTCGACGATCGTGCTCTCCGGCCCGACGTCGACGAGCGCGAATCGGACGCCCCGCGCCCGATACTCCGCCTCGAGCTCCACCAACCGCGGCAGGTATCGCCGCGCGATCGGACAGTCCGGCGTCGTGAAGACGAGGACGAGCGCCGTCGAGCCGTCGGGGAGGAGCTCGTCGAGCGACCGGGGGAGAAACCGGGTGTCGGTCAGCAGGAACCGCGGCGGCGCCTCACCGAACTCGGCCGGCGCCGCGAGCGCGAGGAGCGTGACGAGAGAGGCGGCGAACATCGCCTCCGAGCGTACACGAACCGGTCACGGACAGATGGTCATCTCGAGGCCGTTCGAGAGCGCGCTCCCGACGCTCTGCGCCGGATCGGGCGCCGCGACCTGGAACGTCAACGCGAACCCCGCGTACGCCGGGTTGTCCTGGATCGGGATCCCCCACTGCGACGTCCCGCCCGCGGTCGGGAGGACGAGGACGGTGAAGAACCCGGACGGATCGACCAGCAGCGATCCTCCCTCGAACGGGATCGTCGTCCGCCCGAGCCCGATCAGCCACCAGGCGACGACGCCCGGGAGGAGGCCGGTGGCCCGGACGGTCGCGGTCTCGCCGCCGGCGGTCGAGCCGGTCCCGACCAGCGTCAGGACGTGCGGCGGGCCGAGTCCCTCGCCGTACGTCTCGAAGCCGCAGGAGAGCGCGCACGCGCCGCCCGACGGCGGGAGGAACGCCCACTCGACCTCGAGCGTCGGCGGCGTGCCGGAGGCGACGTTCCGGAACCGCCGGTGCTGGCTGCCGATCGTCGAGGTGCCGTCGATCAGGAGGCCGACGTGGTTCCCCGACTGCCAGTCCGGCCGGTCGACGAGCGCCTGGATCAGGTTTCGGAGCTCCGGGGACTCGTACCCCTGCCCGTCGACGAACGGCTCGACGACCCACGCGATCGTCTCGCCGAGCGCCGACGCGATCGACGGGATCGGCGCGGTCGAGCCGTGGACGAACGGGGGCGCGTCCGCGACGTCGAACGCCGTGACCGCGACGTTCGGGAAGCCGTCCCGCGCCGCGGCGCCGGTCACCTTCAGGTGGGCGGAGAGGACCGTCGCCCCCGGCGGGACCGCGAGCGGGAACTCGAGTCCGACCTGCAGCGTCCCGTTCGCGTCGCGGCCGATCCCGAGCGCCGCCGCCTCGTTCGGATGCCCCGGCTGCTGCCCGGCGGCGAGCGTCCACTGCGCGTTCCGGTCCGCGGCCGGCACCGCCGGCGCGACGATCGTCGTCGCGAGCGGCGCGAACTCGGCGGTCAGCTGGACGCCGCCGCCCGGAGTCGTGACGACGTGCTCGCGCGCCCCGCCGTCCGACCAGCACGAGAACGCCCACGCCGCCCCGCCCTCGTCGACGTGGAACGGCGGCGCCCAGACGGTGTGCTGGAACCCCTCGAGCCCGTCGACCACGTCCGGCGTCGCCAGGGGGTCGCCGTCGAGGGTCAGCGGGAAGCCCGACGGGACGGTCCCGATCGACAGGACGCCCGGCGCCGGCGAGAGCTCGGCCGAGACCGACGCGTCGAGGCCGTCGGAGTCGGTGACCGTCAGGACGACCTCGAAGTGCGTCCCCTCCGGCGAGTGCCCGGTGGTCGGGACGGTGAAGCTGCCGCTCGCCGCGCCGTCGAGGACGAGGTACGGGTGGACGTGGTTCGCGTGGTGCAGGAGGACCTGCCACGACATCGCCGCCGGCCCGAGCACGCCGTCCTCGGCGTCGGTCGCGCCGGCGGAGAACGCCACGACGTCTCCCGCGCGGTAGACCGCGCCGGGAGCGGGCTGGAGGAGCGTCGGCACCGGGTCGCTGCCGACGCGGATCTCGATCGTCTTCGACGTCGCGTCGTCGAGCTGGTCGGTCGCGGTCAGCGAGGCGAAGTACTTCCCCCGCGTCGGATAGACGTGGGCCGGCGCCGGGGCGCCGGAGCCGCTCGCGTCGCCGAAGTCCCACGCGTACCCCAGCGGGCCCGGACCGGAGTCGGGGTCGAACGTGCCCGCGCTCGAGAACTGCACCGTCAGCGGCGCCGGCCCGCTCGTCGGGCTCGCCGCGGCCAGGACGACCGGAGGCTGGTTCCCGGAGGCGCTGTACTCGACGCGACGCACCGCCGAAGGGTCGGGGAGCGCGCCGGCCGAGCCGAACGTCACGAAGTGGAGGAAGCCGTTCGGGCCGACGGCGAGGTCGACGATCGTCCCCGCGTACGGCGTGCCGAGCCAGATTGTCTCCGAGAGGACGGCGCCGCTCGCGTCCCGCTCCAGCCGGACGATGTTCCGGTTCGAGTAGTCGCCGATGAACAGGTCGTGCGCATACGACGCCGGATACCCCGTCCCGTCGTGCACCGGACCGAGCGTCACCGAGCCCTGCGGCACCAGTCAGTGGTACGACGGGTCGTCGTGGCGGTACGCCCAGAGCGGCGTCCGGTACGGCGAGCAGTCCGACACGTAGCAGGCGCCCCCCTCCTGGTTCGGCCAGCCGAGGTTCGAGCCCGCCGGCGCCGAGGTCACCTCCTCCCACGAGACCGAGACGTTCCCGCCGACGTCTCCGACGAGGAGTTCACCGAGCGTCGGGTCCCACGCGAGCCGGAACGGGTTGCGCACGCCCGAGGCCCAGATCGTGTCCGGCACGCCGGCGACGCCGACGTACGGGTTGTCGGACGGGATCGACCCGTCGTCCCCGAGACGGAGGACCTTCCCGTCCTCGGTCGACGGGTCCTGCGCGTTCCCGCTGTTCAGCTGGTCGCCGAGCGCGAGGAACAGCCGGTGCGGATGCGACGTCCCCTGGAACGTCATCCCGCTCCCGTGGTGGAACGTCGACGCGAGGTGGGCGCTCTGCCAGATCGGGACCTCGCTCGCCGGATTCGACGTGTCGCCGACGACCGTGAACCGGCTGACGACGTCGCGCGGCTCGGGCGTGGTCCGGAAGACGTAGAGCCAGCCGTTCTGGTCGAAGTGCGGATGGAGCGCGATCTCGAGCACCCCGCGCTCGCCGTCGGCGGTGTCGACCGGGAGCACGAGGACCGGCGCCGCCTGGAGGACGTCGTCGACGATCACCCGGATCGCGCCCCCCCGCTCGCCGACGAAGACGCGCCCGTCGGGGGCGACCGCGATGCAGGTCGGTTGGACCAGCTGCTCGGTGAGGGTGACCACCTGGAACCCGGTCGGGAGCGCGAGGGCCGCCGGCGCGAGGAGCCCGGCGAGGAGCGCCGCCAGGAGGGCGGGGGACGGGCGCGGGACGGACCGACGATGCATGGAGCGCGACTCCGGATGAGGGCTGCCGACCCGGTTCCAGTAGACGCCAGCCCGCGCGAAGGGTCAAGGCGGGGGCGGGATCCCCGGGGATTCCGTGTCCCCGCGCGGCGGCGCCGACGATTCTCCTGCCGTCCAGCTCGTCCACTCGAACATCGGAGACCGAACCATGGAGATCCGCTCCCTCGCCCTCGCGTCCGTCGCCCTCGCCGCCTTCGTCGCCGGTCCAGGAGGGGAGGCGATCGCCGGCTCGCCGGTCAAACAGGCGACGAAGGCGCTGAAGAAGAAGATCGCCGCGGCCGAGGACGACCACGACGACTGCCTCGACCACGCGTACGACACCTACCGGAAGGCGCTGAAGGCGATCGAGCAGGCGGTCGAGGACGCCGAGCTGACCGCGCTCCAGGCGGTCGAAGCGGCAAACGAGGCGACCGCGACGTACGCCACCGACCTCGACCTCCACTCGACCTGGGTGATGTCCGACGTCTGCGCGACCGGCACGTCCCTGACGACCGAGCTCGGGTTCGCGCCGAGCGGGTTCCTCGTGAACGACTGCGGCGCGTACGACGCGTTCCTCGCGGGGATCGCGAAGCGGCAGGCGAAGTTCGGGAAGAAGGGGCTGAAGAAGCTGAAGCAGCTCCTCGCGATGCTCGAGGAGACGCTCGGGGACGCGGGCGTCGACGTGCGGATCAACGTCCACCTCTTCGTGCTCGTTCCGCCGCCGCCCGCGCCCGGCCCGGTCCCGCCGCCGCCGCCGCCGCTGAAGTTCAAGAGCGTGTCGTCCGCCCACGACGAAGGCGTCGCGAACGACGGCAAGCTGAGCGTCCGCGGCCAGGGCCCGAAGAACGGGACGGTCACCGTCCGGATCGACGGACCGAACGGCACGACGGTGACGAAGAACGTCCCGACCGACGCCGACGGCTGCTTCCAGGTCGGCTTCCCGTCCGCGCCCGGCGACGGGACCCCGGGGAACCTGCCGGAGGGGAACTACAAGGTCACGCTCACCAGCGGGGACCAGACCGCCTCGCGGTTCCACGGCGTCTGAGTCGCCGCTCGGTCCGTCCGGGACGTCGAACGCCCGGGGCGCGCCGCGACGCGTCCCGGGCGTTCGACGTCTCCGGCGGACCAGTCAGCGGAAGGCGACGAGGTACCCGACCCAGACGCCCTCGTTGTCGAACGTCTTCCGGCGCCGGTAGACGCCGTTCGAGTCGTCGAGGAAGTCGTCCCAGTCGTCGGTGTACACCTCGATCTCCTCGAACCCCGCCTCGAGGAGGAGCTCGCGGATCTCGGGGAGCGTCCAGAAGCGCCACTCGTAGGAGAACGCCTTCCGCAGCTTCGTCCCGTCGCGCAGCTTGAAGTGGATGTGGCAGACGAAGGCGCCGGTGATCGGGTCGTAGCGCGCCTGCTCCCACTCGTACCGGAACCCGGGGACGCGCGTGCCGTCGAACGTCACGGACGCGTCGATCTTGCGCGACTCCTCGCTCTCCATCATCGACTCGGTCCCGCCGAACAGGTCGAGGACCAACATCCCGTCCGGCTTCAGGCCGCGGCGCGCGGTGCGGAAGTAGTCGAGGAGCGCCGCGCGTTCCGTGAAGATCCAGTAAGAGAAGTTCAACGCCATCGTGACGTCGACGCGCGGACGGGAGACGGCGCGGACGTCGTCCTGCACCAGCTCCAGGCGATCCTCCGCCTCGCCGAGCGCCGCGACGTTGTGCTCGCGGCCCCACGCGAGGGTCGGTCCGTCGAGGTCGACCCCGAGCGCCCGGTTCGCCTCGTCGCGCAGGATCCAGGTGCACGCCAGGGCCGCCGTGCCGCAGAAGTCCTCGCGCAGGTGGCGGAACGGACGGCCGAACCGCCGCCGGAACGTCTTCTCGGCGAAGTCGAGGTCGGGGTCCGTCGACTGCACCGAGCACTCGTACAGGTAGTGGGGGTCGCGGACGACCGAACGCTTCTTCTTCTTCGGTTTCTTGCTCATGGGCGCCCGACGGTAGGGACCGAATTCGTCAGAGCAAGCGTCGGCCTCCGCCGATCACGCCCGCGCGGCGCGGCGCGAGCCGAGCGCCCACCAGACCAGCCCCGGGACCGCGAGGGCGGCGCCGCTGACCACCCCGAGCCGACGCGGGTCCCAGGCGAGCTCGTCGAGCGCGTACCCGGTCCCCCACGTCGTGATGGAGAAGACGAGCGTGAAGAGCGCCATCTCGGCGGAGAAGACGCGTCCGCGGAAGTCGTCCTCGACCCGGAGCTGCAGCAGGACGGTCGAGAAGACCCAGTTGACGCTCGTCCCGAGGTGGGCGACGAGGAGGAGCAGCAGGGCGAGCGGCAGGTTCGGCGCGATCGCGAACAGGACGACGAACGCGGCGGCCTGGAGGAAGCCGAAGCCGATCAGCCGCCGCATCGCCGGCTCGTCGTACCCGCTGATCGCCCGCCCGACGAACGGACCGATCGCGGTCCCGACCCCGCGCGCCGCGAACAGGAGCCCGATCCCGACCGCCTCCGACCCGCCGACCGGGAAGACGCGTTCGCCGAAGACGGAGAGGAGGAGGACCATGCCGCCGGCGACGCCGACGCCCGTCTTCACGAGGACCAGGGAGAGGATCGCGCGGTCCCGGGCGATCCGGCGGAACCCGTCGAGCAGCTCGACGAACCCGCGGACCCACGCCGATCCGCCCGGCCGCGGTCGCGGGTCGCGGCGCGGGAGGTCGAGCCGGGCGAGGAACGCGGCGGAGACGAGGAACGTCGCCGCGTCGAGGAGGAACGCCGCCTCGACCCCGAACGCGCCGATCGCGAGGCCGCCGAGCGCCGAACCGACCGCGAGCATCAACGACCAGGTGAGCGACATCAGCGCGTTCGCCGACAGCAGCTCCTCCTTCGACACGAGGCTCGGGATCGCCGCCTGCCGCGCCGGCTCGAAGAACGACGAGAGGGTGACCTGGAAGAAGACGAGGACGTAGACGACCGGCACCATCGACTCGTCGCGGGCGAGGAGGAAGAGCGGGACGAGGAGGCCGCGCAGGACGTCCGCGGCGATCATGATCCGGCGCCGGTCCCACCGGTCGACGAAGACGCCGGCGATCGGCGCGACGACGACCGCCGGCAGCATCCGGAGGATCAGCGCCCACCCGACGATCTCCCCCGAGCCGGTCAGCCGGAGCAGGAGCGTCATCACCGCGACGTGGTTGAACCAGTCGCCGAGCTGGCTGACGATCTGGCCGTACCAGAGCCTCCGGAAGCCCGGGTTCCCTCGCAGGAGCGCGGCGATCCCTGCCAGACCGGGGTCCTTCAACGCTGCTCCTCGGAGTCGACGTGCACGGGCGGCCGGGAACCGTAGCATGGCGGCACGTCCATCGAGACCGGGAGCGGACCGTCATGAGCGAGGGCAGCCTGTCGGCGAAGCGTGCGATCGTCACCGGCGCGACCAGCGGGATCGGGCGGGCCGCCGCGGAGCGGTTCCTGGCCGAGGGCGCCCGGGTCGTGGTCGCCGGCCGGGCCGAGGGCCCGCTCGCCGAGCTCGAGCGGGACGGCGCCGCGCCGTGCCGCGTCGACCTGACCTCCGCCGACGACCGGCGCCGGCTGATCGAGAGCGGCGTCGAGCTGCTCGGCGGACTCGACGTCCTCGTGAACGCGGCCGGCGTGCTCGAACCCGGCACGATCGAGACGTCCGACCTGGCGGCGTTCGACCGGACCATGGACCTGAACGTCCGCGCCCTCTACGAGCTGAGCCACCTCGCCGTCCCCCACCTCGTCCGCTCGCGCGGGAACATCGTGAACGTCTCGAGCGTCGCCGGGACGCGCTCGTTCCCCGGCGTGCATGCGTACTGCGTCAGCAAGGCGGCCGTCGACCAGATCACGCGCTGCGCGGCGCTCGAGCTGGCCGAGCACGGCGTGCGCGTGAACGCGGTGAACCCGGGCGTCGTCGTGACCGAGATCCACAAGCGGGGCGGGATGAGCGACGAGGCGTACGCGGAGTTCCTCGAGCGGTCGCGCGCGACCCACCCGATCGGCCGCGTCGGACGCCCCGACGAGGTCGCGGACCTGATCGCATTCCTCGCGGCCGACCGCGCCGGGTGGATCACCGGCGGCACGTTCGCGATCGACGGGGGGCGCGCCGCGACCTGCGCGCGCTGAGCCGCGGCGGCGTCAGCGCTCGGTGTACGTCCCCCCCGACTCGTCGGCCAGCCGCTTCAGGAAGCGCCGCGCCGCGTCGGAGTCGGTGAGCGCGACGCAGGAGAACGACGCGCCCCGGAGGAGGTTCGCGAACCCGACGTGCCGCCGGATCCGCTGGTAGTACTCGAACCGCCCGACCGAGGGCGCCCCGTCGGAGAGGAGCACGGCGGCGTCCGCCTCCGGGTCCTCCAGCGCGAGCTCGAGCGCGTCGAACACGTTCGTGCGTCCCCGCGGTCCCGCCGCCTTCAGGAACCGCCTCGCGTCCCGGACGTTCCGGTCGGTCGCCGGCACGAGCCGTTCCTTGAACGGACGCGGCCCGTCGCCGAACCCGATCACGTTGAACATCGCCGACGGCTCCATCGCGTCGAGCGCCTCCTCGAGCGCGGCCCGCGCGCCGTCGATCTTCGGCTCGCCGTCCGACCCCGGGTCGCGCATGGAACCGGACTCGTCGATCACGAACACGACGCGGTCGCTGACGATCGGGGCGCCGTAGAACCGGACGCGGCTCCTCGACCCTCCGGCCGCCGGCCCGCTCCCCTTCGCGGGGACCTCGAACCCGTCGCCGTAATGCTCCCACCACTCGCGCCACGCCGCCGGGTCGGCCGGGAGCTCCATCCCCGTCACCGCGCGCGCCGCCGCGAACGCGCGATCGACGACCCGGCCGCGCGGGTGGTCGAGCAGGCCGAGGATCCCGGGGACCGTCTCGGCACGCCGGACCCGCTCGGCCGTCTCGAGCGCCGCGAGCACGAGCCTCCCGCCGCGGACGTCGCCCGCCGCCGCCGCGAGCGCCTCCGCGATCCGTCGGCCCGCCTCGTCCCGGTCGTGGAAGCCGAGGGAGACGATCGCCTGCGCCCGCACCACGTCCGGCCCGCCCTCGGCCGCCCAGGACGAGAGGCGCTCCGCCGCTCCCGGCGGCCCGATCCGCGAGTACGACTCGACGGCGATCGACCGGAGCCGGAGGTCCCCCTCCTCCTCGGCGAACGCCGCCAACGCCGCGGCCGCCGCCCGCGCCTTCACCTGCCCCGCCGCCCACGCCGCCGCGCGGCGGACCTCGAGGTCGTCGTCGCCGAGCGCCGCGACCAGCGCCTCGACCTCCGCCGCCCCCGCGTCCCGCCGGTCTCCGAGCAGCTCCGCGGTGACCGCCCGGATCCTCGCGTCGCGCGCGCGGAGGCCGGCGGCGATCGCGGCCGCCGCCCCGTCCGCCCGGAGCTTCGCCAGCTCGACGAACGCCCGGTCCCGGACCCCCCCGTCCTTGTCGATCGCCGCGAGCGGGAGGACCAGCTCGACCGCCTCCGCTCCCCCCTCGCGCAGCGCGACCTTCACCGCCTCCTGCCGCGCCTCGGCGAGCCCGGCCCGGAGGTTGTTGCGCGTCTCCCGGGAGACGCCGGCCGCCTCGACCGCGCCGGAGAGGAGCGACGCCGCGAGGAACGCGCCGACGGCGAGCCGCCTCACGACCGGGGCTCCAGCGTGCGCTGCAGCCGGTCGAGCAGGTCGATCCACGACCACCCCTCTCGCATCGTGACGGTCCGCTCGCGACCGTCCGCGGTCCGCACGTGCAGCGTCCGGACGACGACGTCGCCGCGCCGACGGAACGAGAGGTCGAGCGAGGCGACGTTCGGGTCGCGGCTCAGGCGATCGAGCCGACCGAGCGGGTTGCGGGGATCCACGGCGGCACTCCACGGCGGGGCGGGAACGGGAACCGGATCATAGCGCGCGCGCCGCCCCCTTCGCTCAGTGCCAGCGGGGGGCCGTCGTCCCGCGGAGCGGCAGGTCGAAGCCGCGCGCGTACTCCTTCCGGATCAGCGCGTCCGCCTCCGGCCTCCCCCGCGCCCGGAGCGCCGGCGCGTCCCATTCGATCGTCTCCCCCAGGCGCTGCGCGACGTTCCCCAACAGGACCGCCTCGGTGAACGGTCCCGCGTACCCGTCGAAGCTCGACGACGTCTCGACCTCCCCGCGGCAACCGGCGAGGAACTCGTGGTGGATCAGCTCGTGCTGCGACACCTCGCCGGCCGGGCGCGGCGCCCGCGGCAGCCACGGCGCCGGCGGCTCGAACCCCGCGAACCGCTCCTCCGGCCAGAGCTGGTACCGGGCGCCGTAGTCGTCATCGGAGTAGAGCATCCCGTCGTCCCCCTCCAGCAGCGTCCCCCCCGCCGCGAACTGCTTCCCCTCCGGCAGGAGGTCCGCGGGCGGCTTCAGGTTCCCGTCGTACCAGAACAGCTCGACCGGCGGCTGCTCGCCGCGGGCCGGGAATTCGTACCGCACGATCGCGCGATTCGGCGCGGTCTCCTCCCGCAGCCCGTCGACGACGAGCGGCTCGACCCGCGTCGGCGCCCCGAGGCGGAGCGCCTTGTACGCGAGGTTCATGATGTGGCACGCCATGTCCCCGAGCGCGCCGGTCCCGTAGTCCCACCACCCCCGCCACGCGAACGGGTGATACCCCCCCTTGTACGGGCGGTACGGCGCCGGACCGAGGAACAGGTCCCACCGCAAGGTCTCCGGGATCGGGTCGACCCCCTCGGGCCGGTCGATCCCCTGCGGCCAGACCGGCCGGTTGGTCCAGACGTGGACGCGCCGGACCGGACCGATCGTCCCCGCGCGGATCACCTCGACCGCCTCCCTCATCCCGTCGGTCGCGGTCCCCTGGTTCCCCATCTGCGTGCAGACCCCGCGGGCCCGGGCGGCCACGGCGAGGAGGCGCGCCTCCTCGACGGTGTGGGTGAGCGGCTTCTGACAGAAGACGTGCAGCCCCCGCTCGATCGCCATCAGCGCGGGGACGGCGTGCGAGTGATCGGGGGTCGACACGACGACGGCGTCGAGCGCGCTCTCGCGGTCGAACAGCTCGCGATAGTCGTGATACCGGCGCGCGTTCGGGAACCGTTCGAACGAACGCGCCGCGCGGTTCCAGTCGACGTCGCAGAGCGCCACGACCTCCTCGCCGCGCATCGCCCAGATGTCGGACTCCCCCTTCCCGCCGACGCCGATCCCGGCGATCCGGAGCTTCCGGCCGGCCGGGGCGGCGCGGACGACCCGCGCGGAGGCGGACCGCGCGCCGACGAGCGCGCTCCCCGCGATCCACGCGGAGGCCTTCAGGAAGTCACGACGGGCGGGGGAGCGGACGGGCGGGTTCGGGCTCATGCGGGTCCTCCTCGGTCCGGCCAGCCTAGTGTCCTGCCTCGGAAGTTCGTGCGCGTGATCGTGATGGATCGTGGCCGCACCGGCAGCCCGTCGAAGAACGGCCGTCGGTGCGAGCCGAGCCCTCGCGGCCGAGGTCGAAGCGCGCGACCGGTCCGCCGCCGCCCCCCGACCGGCACGTCCCTTGCAAACATCTCTCCGGCCGAGAATGGTGGACGAGAGGACGGGCGCCGCGGCAGGCGCGCCGGCGTGAAGTGCATGAACGACGATCGACCCGACCCGACGAGACGACGCGAGCTCGAGGAGCTCGTCGAGCGGATCGAGCGCGACTTCGCGGAGACGGCGTCCCGGACCGGCGTCCGCCGGCTCGCCCCGGACGTCCGGGCGGCGCTCCTCCGGGTGCCGCGTCACGAGTTCGTCGACGACGCGACGACCGCCGAGGCGTACCGCGACGCGCCGCTCCCGATCGGGCACGGGCAGACGATCTCGCAGCCGTTCATCGTGGCGCTGATGACGCAGCTCGCCGAGGTCGGCCCGGGAGCGCGCGTCCTCGAGGTCGGGACGGGGTCGGGCTACCAGGCGGCGGTCCTCTCCGCGCTCGGCGCGGACGTCCGGTCGATCGAGCGGATCCCGGACCTCTCGTCGCGCGCCGCCGCCGCGCTCGCGCGGACCGGCCACGGCGACGTCCGCCTGGCGGTCGCCGACGGCGCCGAGGGGTGGCCCGAGGAGGCGCCGTACGACGCGATCCTCGTCACCGCCGCCGCCCCCGAGCCGCCCCCCGCGCTGATCGACCAGCTCGCCCCCGGAGGCCGCCTGCTCGTCCCGGTCGGCCCGCCCGGAGCGACGCAGCAGCTGGTCCGACTCCGGAAGGACGCGTCGGGCGCGATCGAGGAACGGGACGAACTCGAGGTCTCGTTCGTCCCGCTCGTCCGCGACTAGACGCCGTCCGTGCAAGCGCGTCGCGAGATCCGACGACGCCACCCCCTCCGCGTCCGCGCCCCCCGGCCCCCAGCCCCTTCCCGCTCCGCGTCAGCGCCCTCTCCCTTCCTCTCGTTCCTCTCCTTCCTCTCCTTCCTTCCTCAACACCGCGACGTTGAACAGGTCGAGCTCCAGGAACGCCCGCCGGAACGCCGGGTGGGCGATCTCCGCCGCGCGGGCCCTCACCAGGGCGCGCGCGCGCTCGAGCTCGAGGGCGGCCTCCTCGGTCTGGCCGAGGCGCTTCAGGCAGCGCGAATGCAGGAAGCGGATCTCGGCCTCGCGCTTCCGGCCGACCGGCTGCTGCTCGAGGAACCTCATCCCCTTCCGCGAGACCGCGAGGGCGAACTCGGGCTTGTCGCGGGCGAGGTACGTGAACGCGAGGACGGCGTACGCGTACGCCTCCTGTCGGGCGAGCGTCAGCTCCTGGGAGAGGCGGACCGCCCGCTCGGCGGTCTCCGAGGCGAGGACCGGGTCGCGGTCGGGGTTGTGGCGGGCGGTGCGGAGGAGCGCGAGCGCGATCAGCGTGTAGACCTGGAACGTCTTGTCCTCGGCGGCGGCGAGCTCGGCCGAGGCGGACGTCAGCTTGTCGCTCGCCTCGCGGAAGGCGCGGCGGCGGAGCGCGAGCTCTCCCTGGAGGTAGAGGCAGCGCGCGAGGAGGCTGCGGTCGCTGTTCGCCTCCGCGACGCCCGTCGCCGCGTCGATCGCCTTGATCGCGCGGCGGAGGTCGCCGAACTCGCGGTAGACGCGCGCGACGTGGAACAGGACCCGGGCGCGGCCGCGCCGGTCCTCGAGGCGGACGAAGAGCGTCCTCGCGTCCCGGAGCGTGTCGAGCGCCAGCTCGGGCCGGTCGGTCGCGAGGTAGAGCTGCGCGAGCAGGAGGAGCCCGTACGCCCTCCCCTCCTCGTCGCCGACCTCGGCCGAGAGCCGGTCCGCCTCGCGCAGGAGGTCCTCGTAGTCGGTCTGGCCGAGGGTTCGGAGGATCGCCGCCTCCACGCGGAGGGCGGCCGCCTCGATCCCCGGCCGCTCGGCCCGCCGCGCCGCCGCCTTCGCCTGGCCGGCGTGCTGCAGCGCGGTGAAGAAGCGCGCCGTCGCCCCCGCGTGCCGCGAGAGGAGGACCTCGGTCCGCGCGATCGCCTCGTCGTCCTCCGAGTCGTGCGCGATTCGAGCCGCGCGCCGGAGCGCGTCCCCCTGGACGTCGCGTCGCCCGAGGTGGCCGGAGACGGCGGCCCGGGCGGTCCAGACCTGCCGTCGCTCGGAGGCGGTCAGCTCGTGCTCGGCGGCGTCGCCGAGCGCCTCGAGGTGCTGGCAGGCCGTCCGCGCGAGCCGGTCCGCGCGCTCGTGGAGGCTCCGGTCGGTCAGCCACCGCACCGCGCCGACCAGGTGGCGCGCGGCCGGCGCGTGCGCCTCGGCCAACGAGAAGTGGACGGCCGCCTCGTAGCCGGCCCGGCTCGGCGCCGCGGGATCGCTCACGTCGCGCGCGAACGACTCGGCGACCAGCGCGTGCATCTCGCGACGCCGCGCCGCGGAGATCCCCCGGTAGACGTGCTCGCGCAGCAGGTGGTGATCGAACCGGTACGCGCGGTCGAAGGCGCGGATCAGGCGGTACCGCCGCATCAGCCGGGACGCGACCTGGGTCGCGGTGACGAGGTCGAGACCGAGCCCCTCCATGACCGGTTCGAGCTTGAACCGCGTCCCGATCACGGCCGCGAACTCGAGGAACCGGCGGGCGTCCCCGTCGAGGTCCTCGAGCCGCCGGTGCAGGAAGTCGACGATCGACGTCGGCAGCGGCAGGTCGTTCAGCGCGTCCGCGTCGAGCCGGGCCAGCGGCGCCCGGTCGCCGAGGTCCTCGAGGAGCGCGAACAGGAACCCGGGGTTCCCTTCGCTCACGGAGAGGAGGCGCGCGGCGAGCCTCTTCTCCGCCTCCGGGAGGACCCCGAGGTCGCGCAGGATCGAGCGCACCGCGCGGCGGTCGAGACGGGTCAGGTCGACGCGCGTCGTGAACGACCTCGCCTCCATCGCGCGCAGGAACGTCGCCCGGGGCCCGTCCTCCTCCGTGTCGTGGCCGTCGTCGTGCGCGTCGCGGGCGGTCAGCACGAGCGCGATCGGGAACGACTGCAACGCCTCGGTCAACCGCTCCAGCACGCGCAGCGAGCCGCGGTCCGCCCACTGCACCTCCTCCAGCACGAGGACGAGCGGCGCGCGGACGGAGAGCGTCCGGAACACTTCCGCGTACAGCGCGGGGATCGCGTCGCTCGGGAGCGTGGCGACCGAGCGCTCGACGTCCTTCCCGTCGATCAGCGCCGCGAACGCCGGCGCCAGCGCGGACCGCTCGGGGAGGTGCTCGGTCAGCTTCTCGACCAGGGGCCCGCGACGTGCGTCGCGCGGCAGCTCGTGCAGCTCGAACGCGCGGCGGACCGTCTCGTCGAGCGGATAGAACGGCGTCGACGCCGCGAGGTCGAGGAAGCGGGAGACGACGACGCGCGCCCCGCGGATGTCTCGCTCGAGCCCCTCGAGCGCCGCGTCGATCAGCCGCGACTTCCCGGACCCCGCCTCCCCCACCAGCAGCGTGACCGTGCCGGAGCGGCCGACGACCGCGGTCCGGATCGAGTCCTCCACGCGCGCCAGCGCCGGCCCGCGGCCGTAGACGCGGGTCGCGCGACGGACCTTCAACTGCCGGCGCGGCCCGAGCGCCTCCCCGGCCTCCCCCTCGCCCCGGACGAACTGCCACCACCACTCGGACCCCTCGCGCTCGCGGAGGATCCGTCCGACGCGCCCGGCCGGCCCGAGGCGGCGCGCCGGGTCCTTCGTGAGGAGGGCCGCCACCACCCGGTCGAGGAACCAGCTCGCGCCGCGCGCGACCCGCCCCAGCGGCGCCGGGACGAGGTGCTGCTGGGCGTGCATCGTCGCCTTCAGGTCGCGCGCCGAGAACGGGTTCCTCCCCGAGACGCTCTCGTACAGGGTCACGCCCAACGCGTAGAGATCCGCCTCCGGCCCGACCTCCTCCCCCTCGAGCTGCTCGGGCGCCGCGTACGCCACGCTCCCGACGAACGTCCCCGGCAGCGAGATCTCCGACTTCGGCTCGAGGAGGCGGGAGAGCCCGAGGTCCGCGACCTTCGCGTTCCCCTCCGCGTCGAGGAAGACGTTCGCCGGCTTGATGTCGCGGTGGACCATCCCCGCCGCGTGGATCGCGCGGAGGCCGTCCGCGACCTGCGCGCCGAGGCGCGCCGCCGTCGGGTCGTCGAGCGGACCGTCCGCGTCGAGCCGCGCGCGGAGGGTCTTCCCCTCGAGCAGCTCCATCACCAGGTACTGGACGGTCTCGGCCCCGATCCTCGCCGATCCGACGTCGAGCGTCCGGACGACGCGCGGGTGGTCGAGCTCGAGCCCGATCCGCGCCTCCCGCCGGAACCGCTTGACGATCTCCTCGTCCCGCGCGAGGTGCGGATGGAGCAGCTTGATCGCCACCTCCGTCCCCGCCGGGAGGTGGCGGCGCGCCCTCCGGACGCGCGCGACGTGGACCGTCCCCATCCCGCCGGCGCCGAGGCGTCGGCCGATCTCGTACCCTTGAACGGTCTGTCCTTCGAGCGAGTCCACTCGAGTTGCGGTCCCCAAACCGGGCGATTATAGTCCGGTCGCGCGCCGAGCGTCGGCCGTCTCCCCGTTCCCGTGCCTGCCGATCGGACGTCCCGTGCTCCGCTTCCACAACAGCCTCACGCGCCGCGTCGAGCCGTTCGAGCCGCTCGATCCTCCGAAGGTGAAGGTCTACAACTGCGGCCCGACGGTCTACTCGAGCCCGCACATCGGCAACTACCGCGCGTTCGTCTTCACCGACCTCCTCCGCCGGTACCTCGACTTCCGCGGCTACGACGTCACCCAGGTGATGAACCTCACGGACGTCGGACACCTGCGCGACGACGGGGCGGACGCCGGCGAGGACCGCATGGCGCTCGCGGCCCGCAAGGAGAAGCTCGACCCGTGGAAGATCGCGGAGAAGTACACCGCGGAGTTCTTCGCCGGGCTCGACCTCCTGAACGTCCGGCGCGCCCATCACTACCCCCGCGCGACCGACCACGTCGCCGAGATGATCGAGATCATCGAGGGGCTGATCGAGAAGGGGCACGCGTACGTCGTCGACCACGACGTCTACTTCGACGTCTCGAGCTTCGAGCGGTACGGCGCGCTCTCCGGCAACACGGCGGACGACGCGTTGGTCGAGGGGGCGAGCGAGCGCGTCTCCGACGAGGTCCGCGCGAAGAAGCGGAGCCCGCGCGACTTCGCCCTCTGGAAGAGCGACGCCCACCACATCATGCAGTGGGACTCGCCGTGGGGGCGCGGCTTCCCCGGCTGGCACATCGAGTGCTCGGCGATGTCGCGCAAGTACCTCGGCGACACGATCGACATCCACACCGGCGGGATCGACAACACCTTCCCGCACCACGAGTGCGAGATCGCGCAGAGCGAGGCGTTCAGCGGGCGGCCGTTCGTGCGGACGTGGCTGCACGTGGCGCACCTGAACCTCTCCGGCGAGAAGATGTCGAAGTCGGAGGGGAACGTCCTGGTCCCGCAGGACCTCGTCGACGAGGGGTTCACCCCGGCGCAGGTCCGCTACTACCTTCTG
>JAUIEL010000039.1 GCA_030428825.1 bacterium | reverse complement strand
TTCCTCGGCATCTTCCTGCTCACCGCGCTCTTCGGCCGCGTCTGGTGCGGCTGGGCGTGCCCGCAGACCGTGTACATGGAGTTCGTGTACCGGCCGCTCGAGCGGCTGTTCGACCGCCTCGGTCGCCGGTTCCCCGGCCCCGCGGTGGTGCTGCGCTGGATCACGTACGTCGTCGTCTCGCTCTACCTCGCGAACACGTTCCTCGCGTACTTCGTCGGCGTCGACACGCTGAAGGAATGGGTGACGCGCTCTCCGCTCGAACACCCGGGCGCCTTCCTCGTCATGGCGGCGGTCACGGTCCTGATGCTCGCCGACTTCGGGCTGATGCGCGAGCAGGTCTGCACGCTGATGTGCCCGTACGGACGATTCCAGTCCGTCCTGCTCGACCGGAGCTCTCTCATCATCTCGTACGACGAGAAGCGGGGGGAGCCGCGCGGACCGATCCGACGCGGCGCGGCGGACGGCCCGGCTCGCGGAGACTGCGTGGCGTGCGGCCTCTGCGTGAGGACCTGCCCCACCGGCATCGACATCCGCGACGGCCTGCAGATGGAGTGCATCGGCTGCGCGCAGTGCATCGACGCCTGCGACGAGGTGATGGACAAGGTCGGCCGGTCCCGCGGGCTGATCCGCTACTCGTCCCAGGAGGCGATGGAGCACGGGAAGCGGAGGCTGTTCCGCGCGCGCGTGATCGTCTACCCGACCCTGCTGCTGGTCGCGCTGACCGCGTTCTCCGTCGCGTTGGGCGGCCGCCGACTGACCGAGGTGAACTTCCTCCGGCACCGCGACACCCCGTACGTCGTCGACGCCGCCGGGATCACGAACCCGCTGCGCGTGAAGATCACCAACAAACATCCCGCGGCGCGGTCGTACCGGATCGGGCTCGGCGGCCTCGGGACGCTGGTCGGCCTCGACGGGACGATCGAGGTCCCGCCCGGCGCGGCGCGGGAGGTCGAGTTGAAGGTCACCCTGCCGGCGGACCGGTTCGAACGGGGGCGCGCGACCGTGGTGCTGGTGGTGACCGACGACGAGGGGACGGTGACCCAGGTGGAGCACGACGTCCTCGGCCCGCTCTTCCCCGGCGTCCCGGAGGACGACCGATGAGTCCGAAGGTCGTGTGGGTCGGGTTCGTGGTCCTCCTCCTCGGGATGTCCGTGGTGATCCAGGGGACGGCGCTCTTCCTCGCGAACAGCGACCCGTCGTTCGCCGTCGAGGAGGACTACGAGCAGAAGGCCGCCGCGTGGGACGACCTCGCACGACGCCGACGGGCGAGCGACGCGCTCGGCTGGACCGCCGACGTGTCGACGCGGGCCGGCGACCGCCGCGGCGAGGCCGTGGTGCGCGTGTCGCTCTCCGACCGCCACGGGCTCCCCGTCGAGGCCGCGGAGGTCGTCGTGGAGACGTTCCACAACGCGCGCGCGTCCCGCGTCCTGACGGACGTCCTGCGGACGACCGGCGCCCCGGGCGAGTACGAGGCGATCTTCGAGATGCGGCGGCCGGGCCTGTGGGAGCTCCGGATCACCGCGACGCGCGGCGAGGACGTCTTCCTGCGGACGCTGCGGAAGAGCGTCCTCGTCGGCGGCTGACCATGGACGGCGTCCTCCTCGGGGTCCTCGGCGCGAGCCTGCTCGGATCCCCGCACTGCGCGGGGATGTGCGGCCCGTTCGCCGTCCTCGGCGGCCCCTCGGCCGGGACCCGCGCGGTCTACCACGGCGTCCGCGTCGCCGCGTACGTGGCGCTCGGCGCCCTCGCCGGCGCGCTCGGCGCCGGCCTCGACCTCGGCGGAGCGGCGTTCGGCGTCCAGCGGGCCGCGCTCGTCCTGGCGGCGGCGACGCTGATCGGGGCGGGGCTGTGGCTCCTCCTCCGACCGTGGGTCGGGAGCCGCTTCCGACCGACCCCGCCGGCGTTCGTCCGCCGGGTCTCGTCCGGGATCGCCCGCCTCGCCGCGCGCCGCGGGCCCGCGGCGCGGGCCGCGCTGCTCGGGGGCGCCAGCGGACTCCTCCCGTGCGGCTGGCTCTACGCGTTCGTCGCCGCGGCGGCCGGGACCGGCACGCCGGTCCGGGGAGCGCTCGTCATGCTCGCGTTCGGGGCGGGGACGGTCCCGGTCCTCTTCCTGGTGACGCTCGGGGCGCGGCGCCTCGCCGAGCCGATCCGACGCCGGGCGCCGCTCCTCGTCGGCGCGGCGTTGCTCCTCGCCGGCGCCGCCACCCTCTCGGGCCGGTTCGCGGTCCCGCCGCTCCGGGCGGCCGCGGCCGGGGAGGTCGGCGCCGAACTCGACGCGATCGACGCGTCCTCGCTCCCGTGCTGCGGCGGCGGCGAAGACCATGACGCCGGTGACTGACGCGACCACTCCGCGGGGCGCGCGGCCGGCCCGGACGGCGGGAGCGGACGTCGCCTGCGAGCACTGCGGGCTCCCGGTGCCCGCGGGGCGTCTCGACCCGGACGCCGAGCTCCTCTTCTGCTGCGCCGGCTGCGACACCGTCCATCACGCCATCCGGGCGGCGGGACTCGAACGGTACTACGACCTGCGCGACGACGCCGACGACCGCGTCCGGCCGGACGGGGCCGGCGTGCGGCGGTACGCGGAGTTCGACGACCCGGCGTTCCGCGAGGTCCACGTCGTCGCGGACGCGACCGGCCGGGCGCGCCTCGACCTCTACCTGGAGAACGTCCACTGCGCGGCGTGCGTCTGGCTCGTCGAACGCCTCCCGCTCGTCGTCGAGGGCGTGATCGAAGCGCGGCTCGACGCGCGGACCGGAGTCGCCCGCGTCGAGTACGACGAGGGGTCCGTCTCGCCGGGGGAGATCGCGCGGGCCCTCGATCGTCTCGGCTACCCGTGCCGCCCGTATCGGGGGCTCCCGATGGAGGAGCACCGGCGACGCGAGGATCGTCGGCACCTGATCGCGATCGGGGTCTCGGGAGCGTGCGCCGGCAACGCCATGGTCTCCGCGTTCGCGCTGTGGGGAGGCGCCCTCTCCCCGGGGCACGCCCTCCTCCTCCGCGGTCTCGGCCTCCTCTTCACGCTCGTCGCCCTCGTCTGGCCGGGCCGCGTCTTCTTCCAGGGGGCGCTCTCGTCGCTCCGGACCCGGACGATGCACATGGACGTCCCGGTGGCGCTCGCTCTCGCGGCGGGGACGCTGCAGGGCGCGTGGAACACCTGGCGCGGCGCCGGCGAGACGTACTTCGAGTCGATCACGGCCGTCGTCTTCCTCCTGCTCGTCGGCCGGTTCGTCCAACACCGTCAGCAGCGGCGCGCCCACGACGCGGTCGAACTCCTGGCCGCCGTCACGCCCGCGACGGCGCGCCTCCTCCGCGACGAAGAGGAGCACGAGGTCCCGGTCGAGGCGCTGGCGCGCGGCGACCGGGTGGTCGTCCGCGCCGGGGATCGCGTCCCCGCCGACGGCCGGGTCGTCGCCGGATCGTCCCGGTTCGACGTGTCGCTCCTGACCGGCGAGTCGCGTCCGGTCGCCGCCGGCGAGGGAGATCCGGTCGCCGCCGGCGCGGTGAACGTCGCCGCGGCCGTCCGCCTCGAGGTCGAGTCGACGGGCGCGGAGACCCGGATCGGGCGCGTGATGGAGCTGGTCGAGCGGAGCGCCCGGACGCGGCCGCCGATCGTCCGGCTCGCCGACCGGCTCGCGCACGGCTTCGTGGTCGCCGTCCTCGCGCTGGCGATCGTCACCGCGCTGGTCTGGATCCGCCGGGATCCGGCGAACGCGGTCGAGCACGCGATCGCCCTCCTCATCGTCACCTGCCCCTGCGCCCTCGGGCTCGCCACTCCGCTGGCGATCGCGGCGGCGGTCGGCCGCGCGGCGCGGGCGGGGATCCTCGTCAAGGGAGGCGAGGTGCTCGAGCGGCTCGCCCGGCCCGGGGTCGTCCTGCTCGACAAGACGGGGACGCTGACGCGAGGCGAGGTCCGGATGGTCTCGCTCGACGGCGACCGGGGCGTGCTCGGCGACGTGGCGGCGGTCGAGGCGGAGGGGACGCACGCGATCGCGCGGGCGTTCGTCGCGGCGGCGGACGACGCGTCGATCCCGAGGACGGCGGCGCGCGACGTGGAGCACGTCCTCGGGCACGGCGCCCGGGGGACGGTCGACGGCCGCGCGATCGTGGTCGGCTCCGGCCGGTTCGTCCGCGCCCACGCCTCCGCGAGCCCCGAGATCGACGACCGCGAGCGGGGGATGCTCGACCGCGGGCTCTCGCCCGTCCTGATCGCGCGCGACGGCCAGGCCGTCGCGGTGGCCGGGTTCGGGGATCCGCTGCGTGACGACGCCCCCGCCGCGGTCGAGGCCCTCCACGCGCTCGGCCACGAGCTCGCCATCGTCTCCGGCGACCACCCGACGATCGTCCGGGCGGTCGCCGACGAACTCGGCGTGACGCGGGCGGAGGGGAGCGCCTCCCCGGAGCGGAAGGTGGAGGCGGTCCGGGAGGCGCGGGCGCGCGGCGCCGCGGTGGTCATGGTCGGGGACGGCGTGAACGACGCGGCGGCGTTCTCGGGCGCGGACGTCGGGGTCGCCGTCCAGGGGAGCGCGGAGGCGAGCCTCGCCTCCGCGGACGTCTTCCTCTCCCGCGAGGGGCTCGGCCCGCTCGTGGAGCTGTTCGAAGGGGCGCGGCGGACCACGGCCGTCCTGCGGCGCAACTTCGCGGTCTCGATCCTCTACAACGTGGTCGCGGGCGGACTCGCCGTGGCCGGCGAGATCGACCCGCTCGTCGCCGCGGTCCTGATGCCGCTCAGTTCGCTCAGCGTGGTGACGCTGTCGTACCGTTCGCGCACCTTCGGAGCCTGACCGTGTCGATCCTCGGCATCGCCGTCCCCGTCGCCCTCCTCTTCGTCGCCGCCGCGATCGCGGCGTTCGTCTGGGCGGTGAGGACCGGCCAGATGGACGACCTGGAGACCCCCGCGATGCGAGTCCTCCACGACGACGAGGTCGGGAGCGAACGAGGGGTCAGCCGGCGACCCTCTGGGCGTCGATCAGCCGACCGAGGGTGACGACCTCCCCGGCGAAGTGATTCAGCACGTCGTCGATGCTGAGGAGGCCGACGAGCAGGCCGTTCGCGTCGCGGACGGCGAGCCGGCGGATCCCGAACCGCTCCATCCTCTCGACCGCCTCCTCGACCGAGCACTCCTCGGTGACCGTCTGGACACCCTCCGTCATCACCTCCCGGACGGTGGTCGTCCCCGGGTCGAGCGCCTCCGCGACGACCCGCATCGCGAGGTCGCGGTCCGTGACGATCCCGATCGGGAGGCCGATCTCGTCGACGACGACGAGCGAGCCGACGCCCCGCTGACGCATCCGCCCGGCGGCGACCCGAACCGTCTCGCCCGGCTCCGACCGGTCGACGTTGCGGGAGCAGATCTTCTCGACGTTCATGCGTGGACACCTCCGGCCCGGGAGCGGGCCGCTTCAGGACAGGCAACGCCCATGCCGCCGCCTCGCGTGCGTCCGGCGATCGAACGCGCCTCTCGGACGGGACGACCTCCCCACCGTAGGGAACGTCTCACCGGGCCCAGTCGGGGAAGGTCGCCGGATCGAGACCGAGGACGGGCGGGCCGAGGACCGTGAGCACGAGCATGATCAACCCGAGTCCGACGAGGTTCATCACCACCCCGGACGCCGCCATCTCCGCGATCCGGACCCGCTCGGAGCCGAACACGATCGCGTTCGGCGGCGTCGCCACCGGCATCATGAACGCGCAGGAGCACGACAGGGTCACCGGGACCATGAGGTAGAGCGGGTTCAACTCGATCGAACGGCAGAGCCCCGCCGCGACCGGCAGCAGCATCTCGGTCGTCGCGGTGTTCGAGGTCAGCTCGGTCAGGAACGTCACGCCGAAGCAGACCGTCGTCACCAGGACGAGGGGCGACGTCGGGGCGTGCGCCTTCAACTCGTCCCCGAGCCACTCCGACAGGCCGGACTCGGTGAAGGCGGTCGCCAGGGCGAAGCCCCCGCCGAACAGCAGGATGATGTGCCACGGCACGCGCTGCGCCGTGCTCCAGTCGAGCAGTCGGCCCGACGGGGACCGGCGCGTCGGCAGGACGAACAGCACGAGCGCCATCGCCACCGCCACCACGCCGTCGTTGACGTAGCCCGACTCCGGGAGGAGGCGCGACCAGCCGGGAATCCGGATCGACCCGAGGTCGAGGTCGGCGCGGAAGAGCCAGAGGAGCACGAGCGCGGAGAAGACCGCCAGGACGGCCCGCTCCTCGCGGCTCACCGGGCCGAGCGCGCGCGCCTCCGCGGCGAGGTGGTCGCGGTCGATCGCGATCTTCCGTCCGCGCGGGACGAAGACGAGCGAGAGGAGGATCCAGCCGACGAGCAGCAGGAGGACGCCGAGCGGGAGCGCGAACAGCATCCACGACGTGAAGTCGATCTTCGGCGCCTCGGGGAACGTCCGCTCGAAGATCCGCGCGAACGAGAGGTTCGGCGGCGTCCCGACGAGCGTCGAGATCCCGCCCGTCGACGCGGCCCAAGCCACGCCGATCATGAGCCCGGCGACGAACCGGCGCGTCGCCTCGCCCGGCTCCTCCTCCTCGAGCCGCCGCACCACGGCGAGGACGATCGTCACCATCATCATCGCCGTCGCGGTGTTCGAGATCCACATCGACAGGAGCGCGGTGGCGACCATGAACCCGAGGAGGATCCGCGTCGGGCGCGCTCCGAAGAGGAGGAGCACCCGGAGCGCGATCCGCCGGTGCAGTCCCCATCGTTCGATCGAGAGGGCGACGAGGAAGCCGCCGAGGAACAGGAACACGACGTGGTTGAAGTACTCCGAGGCGACGCGTTGGCCGTCCATCACGCCGAGCAGCGGGAGGAGCACGACCGGGAGGAGCGAGGTGACCGCGAGCGGGACCGCCTCGGTGATCCACCAGATCGCCATCCAGAGGGCGACCGCGGCGGTCCGCTCGACCTCCGGGCGTCCCGGGGCGAGGTCGACGAAGAGGAGCAGGGACGCCGCGGCGGCCGGACCGAGGAGGAGGGCGAAGGGGCGCCGCGGCGCGTCGGTCGTCCGGTCCTCGCTCACGCCGCCTCCCGGCGCCCGCGGCTCACGCCGCCTTGCCGCAGCACTTCTTGTACTTCTTGCCGCTCCCGCACGGACACGGATCGTTCCGCCCGACCTTGTCCCGCGCCTCGAGCTGCGGGGTCCCCGACTTCCGGTGGTCGAACACCCACGCCCCCTCGTGCTTCACGAAGTGGGCGCGCTCCGAGTGCTCGACCTCCTCGCCCTCCTGCTCGTAGCGGGCGATGAAGTCGATCCAAGCCTCGTCGTCATCCGCCGTCCCCTGATCGACGCGGTAGATCTCGAGCGCCTTGAAGGTCGCCTTCTCGGCCCACTCCCGGACCGAGTCCTGGTCGAGGCCGCCGAGCTGGTCGGGGTGTGTCGTCCGGAGCACGTACTCCGGGTCCTTCCGGCAGAAGGCGGTGTAGCGGGAGCGGAGGAGCTCCACCGCCGTCGCCGGCGTCCGCTTCCCCTCGAGGAAGGGGCCGCAGCAGGCGTCGAAACCGGTCCCGGAGCCGCAGGCGCAATCGGTCATCGCTGGTCCTGATCCGTGGGGCGATCGGGAGGGAACCTACCGATCCGGCGTCGGCGCCGGAAGGGCGTCCGTCCCCCCGACGCACGACCGCGCGCCGGCGAGGAGGCGCTCCCAGTCGAACGCCGGCCCGGGGTCGACCTTGTTCGCCTGGACGTGCTCGTGTCCCAGCAGGCCGCGGTAGCCGGCGAACTCCGCGTCGGTCAGCGCCCGGTCGAGCACCGCCCCGCTCGCGTCGCGGGGGACCGTCAGCGTGATCGACGGGAAGACGCGGTGCAGCGTCGCGGCGAGCTTCGCGAGCGCCTCGTACTGGGCGTCGGTGAAGTCGTACTGCCAGAGCCTCCGGTCGTTCCGGGTCCCCTCGATCCGGACCGCCCGCGCCGGCCGGAACGTCTCTCCCGCGAACCCCGACCGCTCCGCGAGCTCCGGCGGGATCGTGATCCGTACGCCGGCGTCGTCGGCCTCGTACCAGGCTTCGAGACGCTCGTGATCGGGGGCGTCGTACGCGCCGATCTGCGCGATCTCGACTCCGATCGACCGCGAGTTCGCCTTCGTCGCGTGCCACCCCTTCTCCTTCACGTCGAGCGCCTGGTAGATCGTCCCGTCGAGGTCGAGGAGGAAGTGGACCGAGAGGTGGCGCTCGTCGTGCATCACCTGGAAGCAGCGGCGCGAGGTGCCGCACGCGTCGTAGTGGACGACGAACTGGTCGACCACCGCGCGGAGGTCGTCGAGGGCCCAGCCGCGCTCCTTCGCCCGGGAGAGGAGCGCCTCGGGGACGTCGTACGAGCGCCAGGAGTACCGCGGCGCCGGCTCGAGGAGAGCCGGGTCGACGTCGTCGGGGAGCTCGTCCGGCCACTTCGGCTCGACCCGATAGTGGTCGTACCCGCCGGGGTCGTTCCAGAGCACCACGCGGGTCCCCGTGTGGAACAGACGACCGCAGACCGAGATCTCGTCCCCCCGGCGCGGCGCCTCCTCTCCCGGCCGCGGCGGCGGGGCGACGCAGCCGGCGAGGACGAGGACGATCGCCGCGACGCGCCGCCTCACCCGACCCTCCCGCAGAGCTCCTCGCTCACGTCCCAGAGCCGCTTCGCGACCGCGTCGTCCCGACCGCGCGGCTCCGCCTCGGCGATCGCCTCGTCGCTCAGGTAGCGCCCGGAGACGTCGGCGAGCTCCGACGCGGTCGCGGCCCAGATCGAGGTCTTCGCGCCGTCCTCGGGCGACTTGAAGAAGAGGTTCGTCAGGAACGCGAACGGTCCGAGCGGCGGGAAGTACTGGCGCAGCAGCGTGGTCGAGATGACGCCGGGATGGAGGCAGTTGGCGGTGACGCCGGTCCCCTCGAGCCGCCGGGCGAGCTCGCGGGTGAACAGGACGTTCATCAGCTTGGTGGTGCAGTAGACGAGGCGCGAGTCGTACCCCCGCTCGGCGTCGAGGTCGTCGAAGTCGATCACCCCCTTGCGGTGGGCGTTCGAGGCGACGGTCACCACGCGGGCCGGCGCCGACGCCTTCAGGCGGTCGAGGAGCGACGTGGTGAGGAGGAACGGCGCGAGGTGGTTCACGGCGAACTGCAGCTCGTGCCCGTCGGCGCTCGTCTCGCGGCCGCGGGGCATGATCGCGGCGTTGTTCAGGAGGACGTCGATCCGATCCTCCTCGGCGAGGTCGGAGGCGAGCCGCCGTACGTCCGCGAGCGCGGCGAGGTCTCCGAGGCGGAGCTCCACCCGATCGCTCCCGCTCTCCCGCGCCACCTCGTCGCGCGCCGCCTCGCCGCGGCCGCGGTCCCGGCAGACCATGATCACCCGCGCCCCGAGCTTCGCCAGCCCGGTCGCCGTCGCCTTGCCGATCCCCGCGTTCGCGCCGGTCACGACGCACGTCTTGCCGTCCATGCTGCTCCACTCGTCCGGGTGCGCCGCCGAGCCGCGCGTGCGGACGGCGGCGGATCGGGCACGAGCATAAGGGGGCGCCCCCCGGGCGGGCGCTAACGATCGAGGGGAGGATCGGGCCGGACGAGGACGCCGCCCGCCGACTCCTCCCGCACCGCGTCCTCGAACCCGGCCACCCGCTCGACCGGGAGTCGGACCCGGTGTTCGACCTCGGCCGCGAACGACTCGTCGAGCAGCTCGACCTCGTGCCGCGGATAGAGGCGCTTCAGGGCGTCGAGCCGCGCGTACGGAAACGCCAGCCGGCGGACCGCCCAGTCGACCTTCTCTGCCCGCGGCGCGGCCGCGAGCGCCTCCTTCACCGCCCCGCCGTACGCGCGGACCAGCCCCCCGGTCCCGAGCTTCGTCCCCCCGAACCACCGCGAACAGACCGCGGCGACGTCCCCGACTCCGCCGTGGACGAGCGCGTTCAGCATCGGCCTCCCCGCGGTCCCGCTCGGCTCTCCGGCGTCGCTCATCCCGACCTGGGCCGTCGAGCCGGGAGGGCCGAGGACGAACGCCCAACAGTGGTGCGACGCGTCGGGGAGCTCGCGCGCGACCCGGGCGACGAACTCCTCCGCCGCCTCGATCGACTCGATCCGCTCCAGGGTCGTCAGGAACCGACTCCGTTGCACCACGACCTCGTCCCGGAACGGACCGGCCAGCACGGCGTAGCGAGCGCTCACGCCGGCGCGACCCCGACCGCGAGGAGGTGGGCGCCGGCGCCGAGGAGCGTCGGCTCGGACTCGACCCGGGCGAGCCAGCCGAGGAGCCGCTCGCGCATCGCGTCGTCGCCGAGCCACCGGTCGAGGTCGTCGGCCATCCAGGCCGGCCCCTCCAGGGAGACGAGGTCGACGATCCCGAACCCCGCCGCCGCGACCTCGGCCCGCAGCTCGTCCGGGCGATGGAAGTACGCGGTCGTGAAGTACCGCGGGTGGCCCGTCGGGTTGACGTGACGGCCGTCATCGAGGTCGCCGTCGACGATCGAACGGAACGCCGGGTCGTCGATCAGCCCCTTCCGCAGGCCGTCCATGAGCGAGGCGAAGCGGGAGATCGCGGCGGCGGCGACGACTCCTCCCGGGCGGAGGACCCGCCGCGCCTCGGAGAGGGCCGCGAGACGGTCGTCCCGCTCCTGGAGGTGGTAGAGCGGTCCGAGGAGCAGGACGACGTCGGCCGACCCGTCGGCGGCGGGGAGCGCCCGTGCGTCCCCGACCTCCGCCGTCGCCGAGGCCCCGGTCCGGAGCGCGGCGAGGCGGCGCGCCGCCTCCTCGACGTGGCGCTCCACCGGATCGAGGAGGCGGACCGCGTGGCCGCGCGACGCGAGCTCGGCGGCGTACCGCCCGGGACCGCCGCCGACGTCGAGCACGGTCGCGGGCGGCGCGGGGAGGTGTCGCTCGAGGACCGCCCACGTCCGCATCCACTCGAGACGCCCGGCGCCGGCGCCGAGGCGTCGCGCCTCCTCCACGTCGGCGTAGTGGTCCTGCATCCCGGCCGGCTCGTGATCCGCCATCGTCGCCTCCGTCGCGGACGACCGTACGGCGCGCCGCGGACGTCGACAAGGCCGGCCGGCGCGCCGAGCGCCGCTCAGCCGTCGCGCGCCCGCCAGACCGCCGTCCACCGCGCCTCCAGCGACCGAGGGTCCGTCCCCTCCAGGAGGGCGCGCCGCTCCGCGGCCGGGCCCTCTCCGGCGACCCTCGCCGCCCAGACTCCCGCCAACCGGTTCCGCTCCGACTCGCTCAGGAATCGCACGAAACGGGCCGCGTCGGCACGAAGCGACGCTCCGGGACGGAAGAGGAACGCGTCGGGCGGCGCGTCGAGGAGGGCGCCGAGGCGCGCCCCGGGATCCCACGGGCCGTCGGCGGCCGACGGCGGACCGACGTCGCCGGCGATCAGGGCGCGGACGCCGTGGTGCAGCCAGTCGCTCTCGAAGCGGAGATCGAGCACCCGATCGAAGTGGTCGTCGACGGCCAGCTGATACGCCACGTCCGCGAAGCCCTGGCCCTCCGAAGAGAGGACCGCCTCGTCACCGTCGCGGCGGTACACGACGCCCCCCCACGCGCTCCCGGCGTAGGCGGAGCAGGCTCGCCGACTCGAGAACAGCCGGTAGAGCGCCGTCCGGGGCGGGACATCGGGCGTGGGGAGGAGCCGGTCGAGGAGCGCGTGGACGACGTCGAGCTTCGACGCGAGACGCTCCGCCGGCGCGCCGAGCCGGTCGGTCCGATCCCGCTCGAAGATCACGACCGCACGCGCGGCCGGAGAGAGGACCACCTCGCTCCGCGCGGTCAGAGACCGCCGGACCGCTTCCACCCGAGACGCGGACCAGGTGACGCCGACCACCTCCGGGGCGACGAGCACGCTCCGGTTCCGGTCGACGACCGAGGCTCGCGCCACGCGGCGAAGGAGCGCCTCGAGATCGTCGCTCGCCCCCGGAGGGCCGTCGAGGACGAGCGCGAGCGAACCCGAGCCTCCGCGAACGAGCGCGAAGGCGACGAACCGAGGGCCGGAGGCCGCGACGACTTCGGCCGTCCGGATCCGGATCAGGCTCCCGTCGGCCCCTCGCCACCGCTCCTCCGATCCGCTTGGAACGCCCGCCCGCGCCGCGCCGGTGACCCGGGCGAGGGCGGCGACGAACGCGAGGCCGAAGGTCGACGTCCGCGTGTGGGCCGCGAGCCGGGCCTCGCCGTCGGAGGCGACCTCGACCCAGCCGTTCTCCGTCCCGGAGCCGTCGGCCCATCCCGCCGGAACACGAACGACGGCGTCCTCGACTCGGACGGCGCGGAGATCGCCCGCGTGCGCCCCCGCCGCCGCCGCCGCCAGCACCCACGCCCCGAGCCCGGTCATGACCGTCTCCGTTCGCTTCGCTCCGCCCTCTCTACCAGTGCCACCGGTAGAGATACCATCCGTTTCCGAGCGGACGGTACACGTGGAAGTCGAGGTTCCGGTTCCAGGTCGCCCAGGCGTCGACGGACTCGACGAGCGGTCCCGGACGCTCGGCAGACCGGACGAAGCCGATCTCGCTCCCTCCGATCGAGAGGCCGCGGCTCCGGGCCGTGAGGGTGACGCCCCGGCGCTGGCGCTCGGCCCGGCGGAGGTCCAGCCGGCCCAACAGCGCGACCGCCTCGTCCGCCGGCCCCGGGCCGCCCCTCCGCTGGGGGTTCTCGACCCGCCAGCCGACCTCCTGCGCCGCGACGAGCTCCGCCAGACGTTCGAACCCGACGCGCTCCGACTCGAATCGTCCCAGCCAATCCGCCTCCGTCGGAGAACCGGATCCGCACGAACTCGCGACGATGGACGAGACTCCCCACGCGGCGAGCACGCCGACGCCGCCGACCGGGACGAAGGCCGTCAGCGGCAGGAGTTCGCGCCGCACCAAGAGACCGAGGAGGAACAGCGAGACGCCCGCGACCAGCCACGCCATCGCCGCGATCCCGTACGACCAGCCGCCGTCGCTCGAAGAGACGCTCGACGCGCCGAGGAGGAGTCCGAATCCGGCCCAGACCGCGAAGAGGCGCCCGCTCGTCTTCCACGCCCGCGCGCCCGCCGGGTCGGCCTCGCTCATTTCCGGAACACGTCGTCGAGCCGCTCGCGCACAACGGCGTGTTCGAGCCAGGATCGGAGCGACGCGACGTCGGCGTCCGCGACGCGCGCGCGTGCCCAATCCGGCACATCGCCGAACCGGATCCCGAGCACTCGCAGGAGCGCGTCCGCCGCTTCTCGTCGCGAACCGACGGTCTCTCCCTCCTCGCGCCCCTTCTCAAGCCCCTTCTCGAGCCCCTTCTCGAGCCCCTCCCGTCGCCACTGCTCGGCGAGGGTGAGACCGACCTCCTCGGCTTCGGGATGCACGTCGTTCACCATGATCTCGATCACCTTCTCCGGAGTCGGCGGATGGCGCGCCGCGATGGAGACGTAGGTTATCAGAATCCGGAGTCGCTCCGCGCCGCCGGGGGCGAGGAACACCCGGCGGAGAGTCCCTCCGAGCGCACGGAGGACCTCGGCGAGGTCTCGGCCGCGGATGCTCCTCATCAGCGCCAGCGCCGCCGCGCCGAACGGGGACCGCTCCCCGACCCGTCGGACCAGCTCGTCGACGTCGATCCGACCCACGTCGAACACCGGCACCTCGAACGCGGGCATGCGTCGCCGCAGCTCGTCGGCTCCGGATCCGCCCCGATCGAACAGGTCGTCGAGTCGGACGAACGACGGCGCCGGTTCGACCCCGTGGTAGACGAGGACGGGGACGACGAACGGGAGCGGCGCGCCGGGATCACTCCCCGACTCGACCTCGAGCCGACGCGTCACATATCCGAGGAGCTGCAGCGGGACGAGCCGGGCGAGCGTGCTCTTGTGCTCGAAGAGCACGTACAGCAGCACGGGTGCTCCTCCCCGACGGCGCGCCGAAAAGAGGAGATCCGCCGTCCTCTTCCCGAGCTCTCCGTCGATCATCCGCCCCGATTCCAGGCGGATCGTGCGCAGGTCGATCCCGACGAGCGCCGCCGCCGGCAGCGCCGCGCGGAGGAGCGCGCGCGCCTCGGCGGGGCGGGAGAAGACGGAGGCGAACAGACGGTCGTGCGGCGAGCGGGACGAGGGCTCCATGCCGACTGGTCGTCGGCGCGGCCCGCACGGTTACACGTTTCTCCTACGGCGTCGTCGCGCGGAGGGCGTTCGAGAGGGCGACGCCGACCGGGGCGGCCGCGTCCGCGATCGCCCGCTGAAAGAAGATCTCGAAGTCCGAAGGGAAGCCGGCCGGCCAGGCCGGGACGTTCAGCGACGCCGCCCCGCTCCCGTCCGTCGTCCCCGCGAACTGGACGATCGGCGCGACGGTCGGGAGGAGCGTCCCTCCCTCGAACGAGAGCGGGTTCATGCCCGGCGAGACGAACAGGATCGTCGCGGAGTTCGGGGCGGCGTCGACCAGGTCGATCGACACGGGAGTCCCCGCCTGCAGCGTCCCGGTGCCAGACAGCTTCGGCGGCCCGTTGACGCCCGGGAGCGGGAAGCCGAGGTCCGCCCACGGACCGTTCGTCGTGACGATCCCCTTGCCGAACACGTTCCCGTCGGGGTCCTGTCCGGTGACGTTGATCGAGCCGAGGGTCGTCGGGCCGAGCGGGATCGTCGCCGTCCCGCCGGTCCCGGTGTACGCGTTCGCGAACACCTCGTCCGGACCGCCCGGCGGCCCCGGCTTCCAGGCCGACACGAGCACCCCCGGCATCGGCGAGCCGTCCGGCGCCTTCACCAGGACGGTGAGGAAGCACGGGTTCGCGCCGCCGCACACCTCGATCTCGTCCGGCGCGACCAGCGACGGCGACGCCGGCTTCCTCGTCCGGACGCGGAGGTACGGGTCGCCGAGGAGCATGTATTTCCACGCGTTGTCGCCGGGGACCTCGTCTCCCGCCTCCGCCTCCGCCCAGGCGATCGCGTGGGCGTGGACGCGGAGCCCCCGGTCGTAGACCGCCTCGAACATCCGGCGGGCGAGCGCGTCGTTCTCCGCCGTCCCCGACACGACGGTCGACCCGTAGTGGGCCACGCCGCCGCCCCCCTGCCCGTCGTCCTCGAGCCAGACCTCGCCGAGGGAGTCCGAACCGGCGAGGCTCGAGTTCGTGCAGGAGAACGACCAGACGACCGGCGTGACCTCGTTCTTCAGATCGAGCACGTCGTTCTTGTGGAACGACTCCCCCGCGAGGTTCCAGCTCGCCCAGGTGTTCGCCGTCCCGTGGCCGCGGTACGCGACCACGCCGACCCCCTGGTCGATCTCGCTCCGGACGGCCTTGTCGCCCACGCCCGGCGTCGACCCGTACTTCTTCTTGAAGACCGGCGGCTCGGCGTAGCTCGCCTTCGACACCTCCTGCTGCGTCTGCACGTATTTGCCGGGTGCGCCGTCCGCGTGCGCCACGAGCAGGGCGTTCCGCCACCCGTCGGTCGGCGCCGGGTCGAGCTCGTACGCGAGGATCTTGTCGACCTGGTGCGCGAGGTCGGCCGGGTCGTCGACCGAGAGCCGGCCGACGAACACCTGCTCGTCGAGGTGCGCGACGCCGGAGGGCGACCCGTACGGATCGTCCGACGGAACCGTGCCGACGGTCGGCGCGGGGCACGGCGGGACGACGTCCCGGTCTCCGACCAGCAGGCAGAAGTGGTCGTGGTGCGCCGGCCCCGCCTGACGCCACGCGTCGATCGCCGCCCGGACGGCCCCGCACGTGTTGCCGGTCGCCGCCGGGAGGACGTGGACGGTCACCTCGAGGCCCGTCGCCTTCCGGTGGGAGACGAACGGCTCGAGGGCGGAGACGTACTCCGGCGGCGTGACGACGAGGTACCGCCCCTCGTACGTCGCCGTGTTCGCGACGACGACGCCGGCGCCCTCGACCTCCGACCAGTTCAGGAAGGTGGCCGCCGCGAGCTTCGCCGCCCCCGGGCTGATCGGAGGGCTCGACACGACGCCGCCGAGCGATTGCACCGTGCAACGCATGTGGAGCGCGACGCGGAGCTCTCCTCCGGAGGCCGCCGGCCCCTTCCACTTGATCGGGTACGCGGTCGCGACGGCGCGCGCGATGCCGGAGAAGCCGGTCCGGGCCGAGAGCGTCGGCTCCGCGTCGATCGCCGGGTAGACCGCGGCGGCGCCGTAGATCGTCGAGTCGACCGTGAACGCGTCCGACGTGCCGTTCGGGTCACCGGCGCCCGGGTTCTCCGTCGGGTCGTACGGCTCGTCGTTCCCCGGCTTCTCCCACGGATGCGCGACGTACCCCGGCAGCGTCACCTGAGAGAGGATCGAGACGCTCTGGAGCTGGAGGAGCGGCACGTCGGTCACGTGCGCGAGCGGCACCCGCGCCACCGGCAGGTCCGGGGCGCCGACGAGGCCGAGGTGGTCGAGACCCGGGACCTCGATCCGGTGGTACGTCTGGCCGTCCGGACCGGTCACCTTCGTCGACCAGAAGCCGTGCACGAAGACGTCGAACACCGTCTTGTCGGCGGTCGAGGCGTGGGGGTCGAGGACGATCTCCGCGGCCGCCCCCGGAGGCTTCGCCGAGTTGAGCGAGACCCAGGTCTGCGCCGACGCGGCGCCGGAGATCGACGCGGCGAGCACGGGGACGAACAGTCGGGCACGAAGACGCATCACATCTCTCCTCGATCGACACCTCGCCCGGCCCGTCGGCGCGGATCCCGGGCGTCCCCCTCCTCGTTCGCCGGAACCGCCCCCGTGACCCGACAGCCGAACCGCGAAATTCCTCTCCACGCGCCCGTGTGAACGAGCACGGCGCGGCCCGCCGGCGAGCGCGAACGCAATCGTGCGGCACCGCTCGCCTCGCCGCAACCCCCTGTGCCGAAACCACTCCCTGCCGGGACGAGACTCGGTACGTCGCTTGCACGGAGGGGAGATCGAGGCGGCGACCGGCCGTCCTCGCGCGGCCCCACCACCGCCGACTCGTCCCGAAGGAGGGGCCTCCGTGCGTACTGCTCCCGTCTCGACTCTCTTGATGATCTGCCTGCTCGCTCCGGCCGCGGACGCCGGCAAGTACGGCTTCGCCGACCACCCCGGCGGCGGCAAGAACGACCCGGTGATCGAGGTCTCCGCGTCGATCGCCCCCGACCTCGGGGCGCTCTTCTCGCTCCGCCCCGAGGAGGCGAACGACGCGTACGCCTACTCGACCGCGGTCGGCGCGTTCCGGATGACGACCCTCCCGCCGCTGGTGCCGCGGGTCGCGAACGGTTCGAACCAGTTCCTCCACCTGTCGTTCCCGATGAAGCTGAAGAAGAAGCTGCGGAAGTCGCTGGTCAGCGGCAAGGCGGCGAACGCGGCGACGTCGTTCCTCACGCCGCGACTCTCGATCACCGACGAGACCGGCGCCCACGTCGAGGGGATCGCCGTCGTCGGCGGCCGGACCGCCGACGGGACCTCGGTGAAGGGAGACCCCGCGTTCCCCCGCTGGTTGAACTCGAAGGGGAAGAACCGCCTCCTCGCCAAGAACGCGCTGACGTACGTCGCGACCGTCGGCGATCAGGACCTCTCGACGGTCGCCGCGTTCGGCGGCACCCCGGGCGACCCCGAGACGTCGGCGATCCAGGAGCTCCGGATCCGACTCCACCAGGTCGGCAAGGTCGACGTGAACGGCTACTGGGTGCTGAAGGTCGACGACGGCACGGGCCAGCCGGCGGGCGCCCCCGTCACGGTCGAGTCGATCGAGGCGAAGACGCCGGTCACCCCGGCCGAGTCCGCCGGCGGGCTCGAGGTGGTCGAGTCGTTCACGAAGTACGTGGTCCGGTACTCGGAGCCGGTCGTGCCGGAGTCGGTCGGCCTCTCCGCGGCGCAGGTCGCCGACCACCTCGCCTCGACCGGCGGCAGCCAGGTCCCGATGATCTTCAACGGCAACACGGCGCTCTCCCCCAACCCCGAGTACGTGCCGGTGCCGCTCTACCCGAACTTCACGCTCACCGGCTCGCCGAACGGCGTGGCGTCGTTCGCGATCCCGTTCGACGTGCGACCGATCAACCCGAACAACCTCTCCGAGTACGTCGTGAAGCCGTTGGTCGACCTCCCCGGCGACCTCACCGTGACCCTCACGAGCCTCGCGATCAGCACGAACGTGAACCCGACCGCCGACGCCGCGGTCCCGATGCTCGGAACGGCGGCGCTCTCGCTCTACGACGTCGCGTTCGACGACGCCTCGGCGGCGGCGAGCGCGGCGTTCCGGACCTCCGGCGGGCGGGCCTGGACGAACGCGCCGGTCGCCCCGCAGGCGCTCTACTTCGCGCCGCTCTCCGGCTCGGGCGCCGGCGTGGTGAACCTCGACGGCAACGGCTTCGAGACGAACGACCCGGACATCGAGCGGATCGTCCTCTGCACCAACGCCGCGCAGATGCTCTGCCCGACGTGGCTCCTCGGCTGTCACGAGAACGTGTTCGGCGACCCGACCGGCGCGAACCCGATCGGCCTCGGCGGGAACCCGGCGGCGCTCGGCGGTCCGACGCCGGTCCCGGGCGTCAACGAGGGGAGCACCGGCTCGACCGCGAACGGCGGCTCCCCGTTCGGCCTCTACCCGTCGGGCTTCGAGACGGTGGTGAAGAACTCCAAGGGGAAGTCCCGCCTCGTCAAGTCGCCCGTCGTCGGCTCGGTCGGGGACATCCAGGTCGGCGACTTCCTCGACAAGCGGTTCTTCGACACGTCGAACCCGCACCTCGCGGCGTCGCGCTCGTCGTTCGTCACCGGCACCACGCTCGGGAGCAACTCGATCTCCGACCCGCCGGTGCCGAACCCGCCGCCGCTCCGCGTCCCGGTCGGCCTCCCTCCGCTCGACATCGTGTTCGACCAGCAGAAGCTGAAGAAGCCCGCGGTCGTCCTCGAGGGGGACGAGGTCTGGCCGGCGAGCGGCGGACGCGTGCTGATGCTCCCGAGCTTCGACGGTTCGGCGGACAAGCTCCCGACGTTCGGCCAGAACGGCCCGGCGTTCCAGAGCTTCAGCGCCCCGATCCCCTACTCGACGCGCCAGCAGATCGGCAACTTCCTCTACCTCACCGACCGCGACCAGGGCGTGGTGCAGGTCGTGAACTCGAACACGTTCACCGTGATCGACACGATCGAG
>JAUIEL010000762.1 GCA_030428825.1 bacterium | reverse complement strand
GACCTGACGGTCGGCGGGACGTTCCTGGCCGAGGTCGACGGCGCGCACCCGAGCTCGTTCTCGTTCTTCCTCGCCGGCGACAACGAGGGGAACAACGTCCAGCCGTGGGGGACCATCCTCGTGGCCGGCCCGAACTTCACCCGCACGACCACGTCGATCAACGGCGCCGGCCACGGAGAGATCTCGATCCCGGTCGAGCCGGCCCTGATCGGGAACTCGCGGTTCTTCCAGTTCATCACCCGCGACCCGGGCTTCGGCGGGAACCTGCAGGCGTCCGACGCGCTGAAGGTCCTCTTCTGCCCGTGAGCGACCGTCCCTGACGGACACCGTCCCGGCGCGGGGCGGCGGAGGATCGACCTCCGCCGCCCCGCCTCCGTCTCGGATCGGGCGGTCTCCGACGGAACCGTTCGCGCCCGCGCGCGTCCAACGTCATGCTGGCGCTCGCGCCGACCGTCCCTGCCCGGAGAGAGACGTCCCCGCATGACCGACCCCGCCCGAGACCGCATCGGCCCGCTCCTCGAGCGCGCGCGCGCCGGCGACGCCTCCGCCGCCGAGGGTCTCCTCCCGCTGGTCTACGACGAGCTCCGGAAGGTCGCCGGGCAGCTCTTCCGCTCCGAACGGCACGACCACACCCTCCAGCCGACCGCGCTGGTCCACGAGGCGTTCGTCAAGATGGTCGGCTCGGCGCGCTCGTACGACGGGCGCCGGCACTTCCTGGTGATCGCGGCGAAGGCGATGCGGCAGGTCCTCGCCGACCACGCCCGCGCCCGTCGGACCGAGAAGCGGGGCGGCACGCGCGAGCGGATCTCGCTCGCGACGACGACCTCCGCCGACCTCGGCGAGGACGTCGACCTCGTCGGGCTGGACGACGCGCTCCGCGCCCTCGCGGCCCGGAACGCGCGCGCGGCGGAGGTGGTCGAGCTCCGCTTCTTCGCCGGCTTCACCGTCGACGAGGTCGCCGACTCGCTCGACCTCTCCCCGTCGACGATCGAATCGGACTGGCGGGTCGCGCGGGCGTGGCTGCGCGTCCGGCTGGCCGAGCGGTCGTCCGGAGCGTGACGCCGGTGCCGGACCCCGACTTCGACCGCGTCGCCGAGCTGTTCACGCGCGCGGTCCAGCTCGAACCGACCGAACGGACGCGCTTCCTCGAGTCGTCGTGCGGGGACGACGCCCGCCTGCGGCGCGAGGTCGAGACGATGCTCCGCTTCGACGACGTCGAGACCCCCGACGCGTTCACCGACTCGCGCCTCCTCGAGGGGCGGCGCGCGCTCGACCGCGCCGCGTCCGAGCTGCTGGACGGACTGCCGGGGTCGATCGCCGGCTGGCGCGTCGGACGCCGCGTGGCGCGCCGCGACGGAGAGACCACCGTCGCCGTCGAGAACGAGCGGGACGGGCGGCTCGCCTGGCTCGTCGTCGGCGACGCCGTCGCGACCACGGAGGTGGCGGCGCGGATCGAGGCCGAAGGGCCGTCGCTGGTCGCCCTACGGCACGAGGGGCTCGTCCCGGTCCTCGAGGTCGGCCTCGTCGACGCGCGCGAGGGACGGAAGCCGTACCGCGTCACCGCGGTCCCCCCCGGCCGCTCCGTCTGGCGGTACCTCTCGGACCATCGACCGGAGACGCCGGAGCGGCTCGAGCTGGTCGCGCGCGTCGCCGACGCGATCGCGGCCGCGCACCGGGCGGGGTTTCGGCACGGCCAGCTCGAACCGCGCGCGGTCCACGTGAGCGAAGCCGGCGTGCCCGTCGTGACCGGTCTCGGCGGGGCCCACTGGACCGGCGCCGACCTCGCCGAGCCGACCGCCCGCGCGCTCGCCCACAAGGCGCCGGAGCAGGCGCGGCGCGACCGGGAGGAGATCGGCAACCGGACCGACGTCCACGCCCTCGGCCTCCTCCTCCACGACGTCGTGGCCGGACGTCCCGCGCTCGACGTCTACGGACGCCGGACGCGCGAGGCGCTGCGGATCGTCTGCGAGGAGGAGCCGCCGCCGCTGTCGCGCGCGGGACTGGTCGTCCCCGCGGCGATCGAGGAGACGGCGCGCCGCGCGCTCGCGAAGCGCCCCTCCGATCGATTCGCGACGGCCGACGCGTTCGCCGACGCGCTCCGCCGCGCCGCGCGCGCGAGCGGCCGACCGTCCCGGCGCGTCGTCGTCAGGGTCCTCCTCGCCGCCGCCGCGATCGGCGCCGGACTCGCCGTCGCCCTCTGACGCCGGCGCCCCGCCTCCGTCGAGGCCCCGAGTCACTCCGCGGCCGACTCCTCCCGGGGCCGCCCCTCCTCCTGCCTCGCCCGCCATCGCGCCGCCTCGGCCGCGTCCCCGCGACGCCCGAACAGGACGGCGAGGACCTCGGCGGCCGCCGGCCGGACCTCGGGCGGGAGGGCGCGCTCCTCGGCGAGCGCGTACGCCTCCCGCGCGAGCGACTCCGCGAGGTCGAGGTGCCCGGCGTTCAGGTGGATCTTCGCGTCCTCGGTCAGGCGGGTGACGAAGCGCGGCTCGGCGGCGGTCGTCGACCGACGCAGGAGCTCCCGGTCGGCGTCGGCGTACGCGGCGGCCGTCGAGTGATCCCGGAGCTCGACCGCGACGTCGCGGCAGAACCACCGGACCTGGTGCGTCCGCCGGTTCCCCGGCCCGAACGTCGACTCGTGCCGCTCCAGCAGGGACGCCGCCAGGGAGAGCGCCTCGGCCCTCCGCCCGAGCGCGCGGAGGGTCTGCGCGACCCCGAAACGGCGGTTCAAGCGCTCCGCCCCCGTCAGCACGCCGGATACGCGGGCCCGCTCGAGCAGCAGGAGCATCGAGCGGAGCGCGTCCTCGGGACGGCCGACCCGATACTCGAGCCGCCCTCGCTCGCTCAGCTGGTTCAGCGTGCTCCGGTGGTCCGGCCCGAGGGTCTCGAGCGCCGCCCGGTGGTTCTCCGCCGTGACGCGGAGCGCGCCGTTCGGATCCCCCGCGGACAGCCGGGCGCGCGAGACGTGGCCGTACGCCAGCACCGTCTCCCAGTGCCCCCTCCCGAGCACGGAACACGCGTCGTCCGCCAGCTCCTCGAGGAGCGGGAGCGCGCCCGCCGGATCGGCGCGGGCGAGCA
>JAUIEL010000761.1 GCA_030428825.1 bacterium | reverse complement strand
AAGGAAGCGCGTCGACGGCTCATGGAGTGCGATGATATCTCATGTGAGACAAGATCGCAACCCCGGGAATCGAGCTGGGTGGGCCGCTGCCGGCGCGTCGTCCGGCCGGGCCTCCGGGGCCTTCGGGTTCGGGAACGACTCGCTGACGCTGTTTCGATCGAGACGTGCGACCGGCCTCCCGGATCGGGAGCTTCGACCGGGCCCGCCGCTCCCCTCGACGTCCGCCGGAGGAGCCCCGGCCGGGAGGCCGCGCATGAGACCTCGAACGACGATCTCCTTCGTGCTCGCGCTGGGGACGCTCGGCGGGGAGGCCGGCGCCGACCTCGTCCCGGTCGGGATGCGGTCGGTGCGGCACGTGTGCGAGCTCTCGCTCGACCGCGTCCCGACCGTGCCGCTCCGCCGCGCGACCGCGGTCGAGGGGGACACGTTCGACGCGATCGCCGCGCGCGAGCTGCACGACGCGGGGCGGGGGGCGGAGGTCGCGGCGTTGAACGGGGGCTTCTTTGGCGGGCGGCCGCGGCCGGGGGCGACCGTGCGGGTCCCGGCGCACACCGAGGCGGGCGGCTCGGACGGCCCGTCGCGCCGTTGGTTCCTCCTCGCCCACGTCGAACTCGGGTTCCTGCCGGGGTACGACGTCGTGCCGCTGGAGAGCGGCGCGCGGACCTCACTGCGGGACGCCCAGCCGATGGTCGTCCTCGCGGTGCGGGAGGACGCCTTCCCGAGGTTCGCGGCCGATCTCGTCGGGCGGGGCGGGACGAGAGAGTCCCTCCGGACTCTCCTCGACGAGTGGCGGGTCCAACCCGGCTTCGCCTCCTCCGCGCGCGAGATCGTGGGCGACGCGCGGACGTCCCGCGACAGCCGGGTCCGGATCCGCGTCGATCGCTGGGAGGTCGTCGGGATCGAGGGGAACGAGGTCGCGCTCGAACGGATCGACGAGCGGCGGTACGGCGAGGACGGCCGCCGGGTCGACCCGCCTCCGGTGCGACCGCTCCTCCTCCTGGGGGCGGCGGCGCTCCTGGGGCTGGTCCTGGCGCGGCGGTCGCGGGGGCGAGGGGGCGACGCCGCGGCGTGACCCGCGTGTCGCCGCCGCGTCTCACCCCGTCGTCGCGGTCACGGCGTTCGACGCGGCGTGCCCCTGCGGCGCGGTCGGGTCGAGGACCCAGACCTGGAAGTGGAGCGGGATCCCCGCCGGGAGGCCGGCCGGGAAGAGGCCGGGGAGGAGGAAGCCGCCGGTGGGGCCGGTCGGCACGAGGATCAGGACGTCCGGAGAGGGGACGAGGGTGCCGCCGAAGAACGGCAGCCCGGCGTTCGTCGCGCCGATGAACAGGCCGGAGGTCGAGTTCGTCGCCGCGTTCGCGAGGGTCAGGACGCTGTCGGCGAGCTGGATGTCGAACGCGAGGTCGATCGTCGGCTTGACGGTGTAGCCGCCGGGGCCGGCGCTGACGCCCGCGATGCTGTTCCCGCCGACGTACGGGTCGGTCTGTCCGCTCTCCCGCATGCCGCACCAGACGTCGAGCCCGCCGGCCGTGTCGGTCGACGAGACGAGGGCCCAGTAGGTGTGGCCGTAGCCCCCGTTGATCGTCTGGTGGACGAGGTACTGGGCCTCCGCGAGCGGCGCGGCGGCGAGCGCGAGCCCGAGGGCCAGGACGGGGCGGCGGGTCATGCGGGGCTCCGGGAGGGGAGGGCGGGGGCGCGGGACGAGCCATGCGACCACCGCGTCCGACCGTCGAGCCGCGCTCCCTACAGCCCCTCGCCCCGCTTCCACGCCTCGAGCTGCTCGACGACCTCCGGCGCGAGCGTCACGTCCGCCGCCTTCGCGTTCTCGACGACCTGCTCCGGCCTCGTCGCGCCGGTGATCGCGGACGCCACCTCGGGGCGACGCAGCACCCAGGCGAGGGCGAGCTGAGCGGCGGTCAGGCCGAGGTCGCCCGCGAGCTCGACGAGGCGCTCCGTGAGGCGGAGGTTGTGCTCGTTCAGGCGCGGCTTCACGATCGGCGCGCCCGCGTCGGTCGCGGCGCGTGAGCCGGCGGGGACCTCGCCGCCCCGGTACTTCCCGGTCAGGATCCCCAGCGCCAGCGGGCAGTAGACGATCTGGCCGACGCCGAGCGCGTGCGCGGTCGGCATCACCTCGCGCTCGATCGACCACTCGAGGAGGTTGTACTCCGGCTGGTTCGACACCGGGCGGTACGCGTTCCGTCGGTCCGCCTCGGCGCAGGCCCAGGTGATCTGGCTCGCCGACCAGAGGCTCGTCCCCCAGTAGAGGATCTTCCCCTGGCGGATGAGGTCCTCCATCGCGCGGACCGTCTCGTCGACCGGCGTCGTGTCGTCGAAGCGGTGGCACTGGAGCAGGTCGAGGTAGTCGGTGCCGAGCCGTTCCAGCGCGGCGTGGCACCCTTCGACGACGTGCTTCCGCGAGAGGCCCCGGTCGTTCGGGCCGGGCGCGACCGGCCAGAAGACCTTCGTCGCGAGGACGACCGACTCGCGGCGGACGCCGGCGAGGGCCCGGGCGAGGGCGCGCTCCGCGTCGCCGGCGTGGTAGATGTCCGCGGTGTCGAAGAAGTTCACGCCGTGGTCGAGCGCGGCGCGGACGCACGCGTCGGTCGTCGTCTGGTCGACGGACTCGCCGAACGTGAGCCACGAGCCGAGCGAGACGGCGGAGACCCGACAGCCGGAGGCGCCGAGGCGGCGGTAGTTCATGGGGCGTCTCCTTCCGGAGGGGGGGCGGGCGGCGAGCGGTTCAGAAGTCGTGGGCGTAGCCGTCGGAGTGGACCGCGAACCCCTTCGAGCCGGGGTGCTTCTTCCCGGTCACGCGGACGTCGATGCGGTGCCAGCCCGGCGCGTCGAACGTGTGGGAGAAGACCGGTCGGTTCGTCTCGCGGGCATCGTATTCGACGAGTTCATGCGTAATCGCATGGCGCAGCTCGAGACCACGGTGGAGGTGCTGGCAGCGGACTTCCCGTTCCGCGATGCCGTCGCGACGAACGACGCGTCCACGATCTCTGAAGTGCTCGCAAATCATGCTGCCCGTGCCGGGACCACGGCCGCGGCGGTATTCGATCTCGAGGGCAGTGTGCTTGCG
>JAUIEL010000038.1 GCA_030428825.1 bacterium | reverse complement strand
CGGTCGCGCCCGCCGTCGGCGTCGCGGCGAGGAGCGGGGCGAGCGCCAGCGCGGCGAGGATCGTCCGTTTCATCTTCGACCTCCGCCTCCGAGCCTACTCGAACGGAGCGACGCGACGACCGCCGAGCGACGTCCCCGCTCCGCGCCAGCGCCCTCTCCTTCCATTCCTTCCTCTCGTTCCTCTCCTTCCTTCTCCGGTATCGTCCTCCGCATGATCCGCGAAGCCGCCGCCGTCCTGCTCCTGCGCGGAGCCCGTTCCCGCCCCGACGCCGAGGTCGAGGTCTTCCTCGCCCGCCGCTCGCCGAAGCTCCGGTTCCTCGGCGGGTTCTGGGCGTTCCCGGGAGGCGTGAAGGAGGCGGGGGACGAGGACCTGGTCCGGTGCGCCCGTCGCGAGATCGAGGAGGAGACCGGGCTCGCGCTCGCGGCCGAGCTCCTCGACGAGGTCGGTCGGTTCGTCACGCCGCCGTTCGCGCCGGTCCGGTACGACACGGTCTTCTTCCGCGCGCACGTCGACGACCACCCTCACCCGACCCACGACGGCGAGGAGCTGGTCGACGGTCGGTTCTTCCGCCCCGCGCACGCCTGCGAGGCGTGGCACGCCGGCGAACTCGCGATCGCGCCGCCGGTCCTGTTCGTGCTCGAGTGCCTCGCCGCGCACGGCCTCGAGGAGGGGCTCGCGCGGGTCCGGACCGAGGGCGAGCGGTTCGTCGACGGGCGGCTGCCGCCGGTCCGGTTCTCCCCGGGGGTGATGCAGGCGAGCCTCCGGACGCCGACCCTGCCGCCCGCGACGACGACGAACACGTACGTGGTCGGCCGCGACGAGCTGTTCGTCGTCGACCCGGCGACGCCTGACGCCGACGAACAGGAGCGTCTGTTCGACCTGCTCGACCGTCGGGTCGCCGAGGGGGCGCGGCTCGGCGGCGTCCTCCTCACGCACCACCACGAGGACCACGTCGGCGCGGCGGCGGCGACGGCGGCGAGGTACGGGCTCGAGGTCCGCGCGCACGCCCGGACGCTCGACCGCCTCGGCGGCGACGCGCCGCGCGGCGCGCCGATCGAGGACGGCGAGACGATCGCGCTCGGCCGCGCCCCGGACGGGACGGACGGCTGGACCCTCGCCGCGCTCCACACCCCGGGGCACGCGCGCGGACACCTCTGCTTCCTCGAGGACCGGTACGGCGCGCTCGTCGCCGGCGACATGGTGTCGACGGTCTCGACGATCGTCATCGATCCCCCGGAGGGACACCTCGCCACGTACCTCGCGAGCCTCGAGCGGCTGCGCGCCACGCCGGGGATCCGGACCGTCTTCCCGGCGCACGGACCGCCGTTCCCGTTCGGTCCGAAGATCTTCGCGCGGTACCTCGCGCACCGCGCCGAGCGGGAGGAGAAGCTCGTCGCCGCGCTGCGCGTACGTTCCGACACCGCGGAGGGGCTGTTGCCGCGCGTGTACGACGACGTCGCCGAGGCGGTCCTGCCGATCGCATTCCGGTCGCTCCTCGCCGGGTTGGAGAAGCTCCAGGAGGAGGAGCGGGTCGGCCGGGACGGCGCCCGCTACGCGCTCAGGTAGCGTCCCCCTCCCCGCCGAGCGACTCGGGGCCGAACGAACCGGGGAGGAGGGCGGCGATCGAGGTCGTCGTCACGTTCCCCGCCGCGTCGGCGAGGAGGACCGGGAGGTCCTCGGCGAACTCCCGGACCACCTGCCGGCAGGCGCCGCACATCGACGCGCCGCGGTCGGTCGCGACGGCGAGCGCGGCGAACCCGGTCCGGCCGCTCGCCACCGCGGTGAAGACGGCGACCCGCTCCGCGCAGACCGTCAGGCCGTACGACGCGTTCTCGACGTTCGTGCCGGTCACGACCGACCCGTCGTCCAGGCGCAGCGCGGCGCCGACCGCGAACCCCGAGTACGGGGAGTACGAGCGGGCTCGGGCGTCGAGCGCCCGCTTCACGAGGTCGGCGTCGTCCATGGTCGGTCGCTCCGCGTCCGGGGGTCGGACCCGCATCGTAGGAGGAGCGGGCCGCGCGGGGAGCGGGGACGGTCGGTAGGGTGGGGGTCCGCAGGGAGACTGCCATGCCGACCCCTCCTCCGTCCCGTCCCCTCGACGACGACGCCGTGCGGCGGGCCGCCCGCGCGCTCGACGAGGCGAACTCGATCCTCTTCATCACGGGCGCCGGGATCTCCGCCGACTCGGGCCTGCCGACCTACCGCGGCGTCGGCGGCCTGTACGAGGAGAACCGGACCGACGACGGCCATCCCATCGAGGTGGCGCTCTCCGGCGAGATGTTGGCGACCGAGCCGGACGTCTGTTGGCGCGCGATCGCCCAGATCGAACGGGCGTGCCGCGGCGCCCGCCCGAACCGGGCGCACGAGCTGATCGCCGAGCTCGAGCGCGAGAAGGAGCGGGTCTGGGTCCTGACCCAGAACGTCGACGGGTTCCACCGGTCCGCGGGCTCCGAGAACGTCATCGAGATCCACGGAGACGTCCACGACCTCGTCTGCACCGGCTGCGGCGCCGAGGAGCGGGTCGACGACTACGCGGCGCTCGACCTCCCGCCCCGGTGCGAGCGCTGCGACGGGCTGATCCGGCCGGTCGTCGTCCTGTTCGGGGAGATGCTCCCGGTCCCCGCGCTCGAACGCCTTCGGCACGAGATGGAGCGCGGCTTCGACCTCGTCTTCTCGATCGGGACGACGAGCGTCTTCCCGTACATCGCCGAACCGGTCGTCCTGGCGCGCGAACGGGGCGGGTTCACGATCGAGATCAACCCGGGGGAGAGCGGCGTGAGCCACCACGTCGACCTCCACCTGCGGGCCGGCGCGCGGGAGTCGCTCGAGGCGATCGACGGGGCCCGCGGCGTGCGGGTGCGCGAGGGCCGACCGGCCCCGGGTGCAGATTCCGGACAGGGGTAAAGGCCGGGGGTGACCGAGTCCGAAATCTCCGCTACGGAGTGGGGCGGACGAGGGGGGTGCGATCGGGCGCCTTCGCGGCGTCCGCTCCGGGCCGACATCGGAGACCTGCCTCATGAGAGCCGCCCGCCTCGTCCTCTGTGCGCTCCTCCTGCCGTGGCTGGGAGAGGCGCCCCGCGCCACCGGACACGGCGCCTGGTACCCGCCGCCGGAACGACGGCCCGAGCGTTCGCCGACGCCCGGTGACGGGCCCGGGCCGGAATCGGGGCCGGGGAGCGGAGGGCCGGAGACGCCCGGGCCGGGGTCGGGTCCGCCGCTGGCGCCCCCGTCCTCGGGCGGGCCGGCCGTCCTGCCGCCGGGGCGAGGCGGTCCGGGCGCGGGGGGGCCGGTCACGACGCGCGGCGGCGGCCGCAAGCGTCGGGGCGCCACCGCGATCGACGGCTGGGAGTCGTGGTGGGAGTACAACAAGGACCCGTACCTGCGGGGGCGCGCGCGGAGCTCCGTCCCGACGGGGGACCGGGCCTTCCTCCGAAGGGACGGCGCGCGCCTCGCGGTCGGCCGCTTCGCCCGCCCGACCGACGACGACGTCCGCGGCGAGGTCGTCCCGGCGCTCGTCCGCGCGCTCTCGGTCGACGACGCGGAGATCCTCGACTCGGCGACGATCGCGCTCGGCCGCGTCGCGGAGCCGGACATCGGCGGCGTCGCGCGGACCCTGCGCGAGCAGCTCGCCAGCCGTCACGCCACCGTCCGCCAGTCCGGCCTCCTCGCGCTCGGCATCCTCGGCGACCGCGCGTCGGCGCCGATCCTCTGGGGCGTGATGAGCGACACGAGCGCCGGACGGAGCGCGCTCGGGGGAGAGGTCACGGCGGTCGAGCGGGCGTTCGCCGCGTTCGCCCTCGGCTTCGCCTGCGGGCCGGAGATGGTGCCGCAGATCGTCCGGCTGGTCGAGCGGACCCGCGACGACGACGTCGAGGTCGTCGCCGGCGCCGTCCTCTCGCTCGGCCTCGTGCGCGAGGCGGCGACCACCACGATCCCGGTCCTCGCGGCGCTCCTCGACGACCGGAGGATCGACCGACGGATCCGTTCGCAGGTCCCGATCGCGCTCGCGCGCCTCGGCGACGACGCCGCGGCGCTGGTGCCGCGCCTCCTCGACCTGGCGACCGATCGGCGGCAGGACGACGACCTCCGTCGTTCGTCGGTCATCGCGCTCGGCCGGCTCGCGTCGATCGAGGACGCGGAGGTCGTCGCGGCGCTGCGGAAGGTCGTCCGGAAGGAGAGCGACGCGCCGCTCCGCCGCTTCTCGCTGGTGGCGCTCGGGAGGATCCTGGCGCGCGCGCCGCACGACGACGCCGGCAAGCGGATCCACGACCTCCTGCAGCTCGAGCTCGCCGATCCGTCGTACCGAACCGACGTCGCGTGGACCGCGCTCGCGCTCGGCGTCGGCGCCCACGGGCTCGACCCGACCTCCGAGCTGCGGGCGCGGGCGGCGAAGGGTCTCGTCTCGGCGTTCCGCTCCACCCGGAGCCCGTCCGACGTCGGCGCCCTCGCGATCGCGATCGGTCTCGCCGAGGACCGCGACGCCGGCCCGCTCCTCCTCGATCGGTTCGCGGAGACCCGCGACGCCGCGCTGCGGGCCCGCCTCGCGGTCGGGCTCGGTCTCGTCGGTCACCACGGCGCGGCGGCGGCGCTGACCGAGGCGATGCTCGACGAGCGCGACGCGGCGCTCCGGATCGAGCTCGCGACCGGCCTCCGCCTGCTCGGCGACGCGGCCGCCGGCGAGAGGCTGGTCGAGACGATGCGGACCGCGCCGACGTTCGCCGTCGCCGCCGCCGCCGGCCGCGCGCTCGGCCAGGTCGGCGACCGGACCGCCGTGGCGCCGCTGGTCGCCCTCCTCGACGACCGCGAGCAGAAGGAGCCGGTCCGCGCGTTCGCGGCGGTCGCGCTCGGCCTCATCGCCGAGAAGGGGGACGAGCCGTGGAACGCGCCGCTGTCGGTCGACTCGAACTACCTCGTCGGGCTGCAGGTGCAACGGGCGGTCCTGGACATCTACTGAAGGCGGGGGAGGGACACCGGACACCGGACACCGGACACCGGACACCGGATACCGGGGAACGGGAGGGGGAGAGGGAACCGGGTCCGGGGCGACCGGAAGACCGGGGACCGGAAGACCGGGGACCGGAAGACCGGGGAACCGGGTCGCGAACCCGAGCCCTACCGGATCTCGAACCCTTCCTCCCCGCGCACCGGCTCCTCGCCGACCGTCACGCGTTCGACGCGGGCGAGGGGCGGGCCGTCGTGGCACCAGGCGATCAGGCGTTCGACGGCCGCCTCGGTCCCCTCCGCGACCGCCTCGACCGAGCCGTCGTCGAGGTTCCGCACCCAGCCGTCGAGGCCGAGGCGGCGCGCGGTCTCGCGGGTCGAGCCGCGGTACCAGACTCCCTGCACCCTCCCGGTGATCCGGAGCCGTCGGCGCACGCGGGGGGACGGCGAGGTCGCTTCGTCCATGAACTCCTCCGGCGGGGAGGATAGCATCGCTCCGGATTCGGCCTTCGACCTGCCGATGATGTTCGGAGGCCGACCGACCGCCCATGATCCTCACCACGACGCCGAACCCCTGCATCCACAAGATCGTCACGTTCCACGGCGACCCGGACGGGCGCGTCGTGGTGCGGCCGGTCCGGTCGCGGTGGCAGATCGGCGGGAAGGGCGTCAACGCGGCGCGGGCGGCGCATCGGCTCGGAGGGGCGGTGAAGGCGCTCACCACGCACGGCGGCTGGGCGGGGCGCCTCCTCCTCGACGAGCTCGCGGGGGAGGGGATTCACGTCGTGCCGGTGGAGGTCGAGGCGGAGACGCGGATGAGCACGTTCATCTGCAGCGTCGACACCGGCGCCTTCCGCGAGTTCCTGGAGCACGGCGGGCCGGTGCGGGTCGCCGAGATCGAGCGGCTGAAGGACGCGTTCCTCGCCGCGCTCGACGAGGCGTCGCTCGTGACGCTGAACGGGTCGGTCCCGGCGGCCGGGCTCGACGAGTTCTTCGCCTGGGCGGTCGAGCGGGCGCGCGAGCGCTCGATCCCGTCGTTCGTCGACACGTACGGCCCCCCGGCGCCGCGGGCCGCCGCCGCCGGGCCGTGGCTCCTGAAGGCGAACCGGACGGAGATCGAGGAGTCGTACGGCGTCCGGATCGCCGACGACCGGGCGCGGGCGGCGTTCGCGCGGGAGCGGTTCGCGGACGGCACGACCTGGGTGCTCGTGACCGACGGCGCGCGCGGATCGTGGCTGTACGGCGAGGGGGGGAGCCACCGGTTCCTCTCGCCCGACGTCGACGAGCGGAACCCGGTCGGCAGCGGCGACGCGATGCTCGGCGCGATCGCGGCGGCGGTCGATCGCGGGGACGACCTCGTCGAGGCGGTCCGGCTCGGCACGGCGGCCGGCGCGGCGAACGCGGCCCGGGTCGGCGTCTGCGACTTCGAGGCGTCCGAGGTGCTCGACCTGCTCGACGCGGTCGAGGTCACGAGCTCCCGGTTCGAGGCACCCTCGCGGGCATGAAGTCCTCGGGATCGACGCCGAGGGCGTCGGCGATCCGGTTGATGTAGTTGAAGTACGCCGCGACCTGGGTCACGTCGGTCACCGCGCGATCGTCCAGCCCGTGGGCGCGCAGCGCGTCGACGTCCCCTCGCGTCATCTCCGCCGGCGTCCGCGTCAGCTTCCACGCGAACTCGAGCATCGCCCGCTGCCGGGCGGTGATCGGCGCCGTCCGATGATCGGTCGCCACCGCCCGCGCCAGCTCGTCGTCGTCGTCGACCTCCGACCGGAGGTCCGCCACGTGGGCCTCCACTCAGTAGAAGCAGTCGTTCGCGTGAGACACGACGACGGCGATCATCTCCCGCTCGGCACGCGTGACGTCCGACTCTCCGAACATGCTCGCCTGGTAGAGCGCGAGGGACGCCTGGAGCGTCGCCGGGTTCCGGGACTGCACGCGGAGGATCTGGAAGACGCGTCCGGCGCGTTCTCGCGCGGCGGCGTAGATCCGGGCGAGGAGCCCGGTCGCCTCGCCCTCGGGGATGGGGTCGATGAACGCCATGGGGGAGATCGTAGTCGTGCGTCCGGGTGTCGTCGACGCAGGAGCGGCCGGGGGGGCGGAAACCGGAGGGCCGGACGCCGGGTGACCGGTCCCCGACGGACTCGACGAGGTTCTCGAACGCGGCCGTGCGGATCGCGCCGCTTCCCTGTACCCCTACCCCCACGGGCACGACGCCCTTCCCCACCCCGCAGAGGAGCGCCCATGGACTCACCGATCATCGTCCGCGGAGGCCCGCTCGAACCGACGCGCCGGCCGGGGATCCGCCAGCGCCGGCTGGTCGGCCCCGACGACTCGCCGCACCAGAACCTCGTCCTGGTCGAGGCGGACGCCGGGGCGCGCGTCGAGCTGCACCCGGTCCCGAACTCCGAGTCGTTCTTCGTCCTCGACGGAGAGCTCGTCGTCTTCGGGGACGGCTACCGCGAGCGGATCGGGGCGGGGGAGACCTGCCACTTCCCGCCGGGGCACGCGCACGGCGTCGAGGTGGGGGAGGCGGGGGCGCGATTCCTGGTCGTCTTCGCGCCCGCGCGCGGGTGATCCCCCGGCTCAGCGCTCGACCTGGACGTACCAGGCGTCGCCGCTCGTGGCGAGGGGCGTCGAGGCGACGAGGTTGAGCGAGGCGTCGAACACGTGCAGCGAGTCGTTCCCGCGGCAGGTGGCGTAGAGGAACGAGCCGTTCGGCGAGAACCCGACGCCGCCGTCCTCGTTGCCGCGGCCGTTCGTCACGCCGAACGGGTGCGTGGCGACCGTCCCCGCCGGCCAGTCGACGACCTGGAGCTCGTACTGCCCGGTCGAGTCGGAGGCGAGCGTCACGATCGTGGCGTCGCTCGGGTCCTTCGGGTCGAACGCGAGCTGCATCTGCCCCCAGTTCGGCAGCGGGATCGCCTTCACCTCCTGCAGGAACGCCGGGCTCTGCGGGTCGATCGAGACGACGTTCACCATCGCGAGGCCGTCGAGCGTCGGCGTCCCGACGAGGACCCCCTGCTGGATCGTCGCCAGCCACTTCCCGTTCGGAGACACCTCGCACGCGTAGCGGAGCACGAACCCGAGCAGGCCCTGCGCCGACGACAGGGTCACCGCGCCGGTCTCGGTCATCGTCGGGACGTCGTAGACGAGGAGCTGGTTCGTGCCGTCGGTGACGAACAGCCGCTGGTCGTCGTTCGAGATCGCGAGGTCGATGCCGGCGCCGGAGGAGGCGGCCGAGCGCGTGACGGTCAGGAAGGTCGGCGACGTCGGGTCGGCGTCGAACTCGTGCACCCAGAAGTCGTCGACGAAGTACCCGAACGCGTCGGAGTTCGCGATCACGAGCCCGTTGCGGGGCTTCCCGAACAGGGCGGGCGTCGGCGCGACCGCCTCGCCGAGCGGGACGGGGGCCGCGCCCGAGACGTCCCACGCCACGACCCCGTGGTTCGCGTTCCCGGCGGTCCGGCGGGAGTAGAGGCGCTCGCCGTCCCGCGAGAAGGCGCAGTCGGCGTTGCCGCCGGTGACGCTCGCGAGCGGAGAGATCGGGAACGGCGCGGTGGCGGCGGCGCCGTCGACGAGGTCGACCTTCGTCCCGTCGCTCGCCACCGCGACCCGCGGTCCGCGGAGCGTGAACGGCGCGCCGGTCGACGCGGCGGCGCCGCCCGGGCCGGACGGATCGGCGACGAGGACCTGGTGGTGGAACGTCACGCCGAGCACCGACGTCGTCGCCGGCGTCGCGGGGACGGGGAAGGTCAGCGACACGCTCCCCGCCGGCCCGATCGGGACCTGGCCGCCGAGGAAGTTGAACAGGACCGTGAACGTCGGCCCGACGCAGAGGCTGCCGTACGGCGACGGGAGCGGTCCGGGGGAGACGTCGAGCAGCCAGATCCATCCGGCCCCCGGGAGCGCGTCCTCGATCGTGAACGTCGTCTGCCCGTCCCACATCTCTCCGTCGATGGTGAGCTTCGGCACGAGTCCGCCGGTGCCCGGCGATCCGCACTGGGCGGCGGCGGCGGCGGGGAAGGCGGCGCAGAGGGCGAGCGAGAGGGCGAGAGGACGCGGTCGCATGAGGGACTCCTCCGTGGGATGCGCGCGGGAGCGCGCGGTTCGTCCCTCCGGAGAGCGCTTCCGGCGCCCCCTTCTCGGGGAATCTCGAATCTTTCTCCCGCCGCCTCCCGGCTCACTCCCCGAGGACCGGCAGGTACGCGCGCCACGGACCGACCGCGTCCGCGCCCTGCCGGGCGAGCACCCGGGCGATCTGGCGGAGGTGCGAGAGGTCGTGCACGGCCCAGGTCGAGACGAGCTGGCCGAGGGTCACCTCCCCGAACACGGGGTGCCGGCCGAGCCGCGCGAGATCGGCCGCGTCGAACCGCCGCTCGCGGACCGTCCGGACCCCCTCCGCGCGACGGGTCGCGAAGACGTCGAGGAGCGAGGGGATCGACTCCCCCTCGGCGCGGGCCCGGCACGCTTCGCGGTCGAACGGCTCGAACGGAACGTCGGTCCCGTGCGCCAGGAGTCGCTCGATCCGCGGGACCCAGTCGGTCTCCTCGCCTTGGACGAGGTGGGCCAGGATCAGGAGCGGCGACCAGGTCCCCGGGCCCTCGTCCGCGTCCCGCCACCCCGGCGGGAGGTCGCGGAGGAGGGCGTCGAGGACGGCCGGCGTCCGCTCGAGGAGGGCGAGGGCGGCGTCGAGGTCGAAGGTCGGCGAGGTCATGGCGAGCTCCGGGGTCGTCTCCGCTTCCGCATCCGTTCGTCGCGCGCCGCCGAGCGTCTCAGCGGGAACGGTCCGCCCCCTCGGTTCCCCGCACCTCGGTCGCGAAGGCGCGGCACTCCGGGTCGTCCCGATGCTCGGGTCGCGTCATCAGGCGCTCGAACCGGGCGGCGGCCTCGGCGGCGGCGTCGGCGTCGCCGCGCGCGTGGTGGACGAGGGCGAGGAACGCGGCGTCCGCCGGGTGGCCGCCGTCGAATCGCGCGCGGTTCGACGCGTCGGAACGAGTGAGCGCGGCGAGCGCCCCTTCGAGGTCTCCGTCCCGGTAGCGGGCGACGCCGAGCGTGTTCAGCACGATTCCGTCGTCCGGCGCGGCGGCGCGCGCGAGCTCCGCGGATTCCCGTGCCCGGCGCCACGCCACGCGCCCGGCGTCCGGGTCGGCCGCGATCGGCCACGCGTCGGCGTTCAGGCGGCGGGCGACGCGAGCGAGGATCGGCGCGGCCGCCGCGACCGAACGCGCGGCCTCGATCGCGGCGAGGGCCTCGGTCGTCCGTCCGGCGAGCGCGAACAGCTCCGCCTCGACCGCGCGGGCGGCGGCGTGCCCGACCTCGCCCGGCGCGTGCTCCGCGGCCAGTTCCGCCGCCGCCGCCCGCGCCTCGGCGAGCGCGGGGCTCGGCGCCTCCTCCGCGCGGCCGACGCCGACCAGCGCGAGGAGGTGCAGCGCGCGGACGATCGGATCGTCGGGGGCCTCCTCGACGGCGAGCGACCGGGCGTCGGCGAGGGAGAGCGCGAGCTCGTGGCGGTCGTCGCGGCGCGGGTCCCGCGCGAACCGTTCGAGCCAGCCCGCGATCGTGCGCGGATCGATCGACTTCGACAGCCCGGCGCGCCGGAGGAAGAGCGCCTCCTCCGCCGTCGCCCGGACGTCCGCCGTCGACGTCGGTCGGTTCGCGGCGAGGTAGACCCGGGCGGCGCACGCGATCTGCCGGGCCTCGAGGAACGATCCGTCCGGTCCGGCCGCGCGGTCCGCGTGGGCGATCGCCGCCTCGAGGGCGTCTTCCGCCGGGAGTCGCCGCCGGATCCGGTCCTCGGCCTCGACGAACGCCAGCCCGGCGCGCGCGTACGCCAGCTCGCGTTCCGGGACGTCGGCCGCGGCCGCCTCGTCGACCGCGCGGCGCGCCGCCGTCAGGTCGTCGTCCCGCGCGCCCTCCCCCTTCGCGCGGACGTAGACCCGCGCCACGTGGACCTGCGTGCGGGTGAGCGCCACCAGCGGGTCCCCGGCCGAGTCGATCCACGCGCGCTCGACGTCCTCGACCGCGCGCTCCAGGAGCGCGGCGTCGCCCGTCCTGCGGGCGACGTGCGTCCGGACCACGGCCCGGTTCGTGAGGTTCCGGAAGTCGGCGCCCCGACGCTCGATCTCGTCGTCGAGGAGCGCGAGCGCGGCGCGGAAGTCGTCGGTCGGGTCCTCGCGCGCCATCTCGCGGGCGATCCCGATCGCCGCGTGGAGCTGCCCGAGGTCGCCGGCGAAGTCGGCGCGGTTCCGCCACGAGGAGAAGACGACGCGCGCGGTGAGGAGGTCCTCGAGCGGGTCCTCGCGCCGGGCGAGCCGGCGGTAGGCGCGGAAGCGGTGGCACGCGCCGAGCAGCGCGACGGCGGGGCGGAGGTTCGGGCGGAGGCGCGCCAGCGACTCGGCCGCCCGCAGCGCGAGGTCGACGTCGCCGCGCCGGCCGTGCGCCAGGGCGAGGAGGAGCTGCACGTCGAACTGCAGGTCGGCCCGATCGCCGATCGCGCTCAGCGCGCCGACGGCGCCGTCCATGTCGCCGTCGGCGTACCGCTCGAACCCGCGGCAGAGGTCGTCGATCCAGCGGAGCGACGGGAGCTCGCTCCACGCCGCCGTCGCGCGCGCCGCCAGGAGCGCCTCGCGCGCCCGTTCGAGCGCGGCGCGCATCTCCGGCGTCTCGTTCGGCTCGAGCGTCCGGAACGGCGTCTCCGTCGGGTAGAGGGCGACCCCCCGGAACGACGGCCACTGCGCGCGTTCGGCGTACCTCAGGAGCTCGACCCGCGCCGCGGTCAACGGTCCGAACGGGTTCCGCGGGTGCCGCTCGATCGCCCCCGCCAGCGCCTCCTCCGCGCGCGGGTGGTTCACGAGGAAGAGGATCCACGCCCGGAACGCGTCCGCGACCCCGGTCCGGTCGTCGGCGGCGGCCAGCCGGCGCTCGGCCTCCGCGACGAGCTCCTCCATGTCCGCCGCGGTCGACGGGACGTACCGCTCCTCCTCCGCGCGCGCGAGGACCCGGTCGAGGCGGAGCGTCAGCTCGCCGTACGCCGACTGGACCGCGTGGGCGTACGAGACGAGGTCGAGCGTCTCGCGCTGGCGCGACGTCAGCGCGAACGAGAGCGCGATCGTCACCAGGAGGAGGGCCGCGAGCGCGGCGACCGCCTTCTTCGAGCGGAGCTCCCGCAGGAGCCGCCGCGCCGTCGACACCGGGCGGGCCGTCGGCGGCTCGCCGCGGAGGAGGCGCTCGAGGTCGTCGGCCAGCATCGCGGCGCCGGCGGGACGGAGCGCCGGGTCCGGTTCGAGGCAGCGGGCGCAGAGGACGTCGAGCGCGCCGGGGAGGTCGCTCCGGATCGACGTCGGCGGCGGGAACGCCCGCCGCGTGACGCGGCCGAGCAGCTCGCCCGACGGCTCGTCGGGGAACGGCCTCCGTCCGGTCACCGCCTCGTACAGGAGGACGCCGAGCGCGTAGACGTCCGTCCGGGCGTCGTGCGCGCGGACGTCGCCCCGGAGCTGTTCCGGGGCCATGTACGCGGGGGTGCCGAGCAGCGCGCCGTCGACGGTCAGGCTCTCGTCGTCCGCGCCGCGCGCGAGGCCGAAGTCGACGACGACCGGCGTCGCGCCGTCGCGCATCAGCACGTTCTGCGGCTTCAGGTCGCGGTGCAGGACCCCCTGCCGGTGGGCGTGGTCGACGGCGCGCGCCACGAGGGCGACCACGCGGAGCCGCTCCTCGAGGGACGGCGCGCCGCGCAGCCACTCGCCGAGCGTCTCCCCCTCCTCGAGGTCCATCGCGATCCAGTGCCGGCGGCCGTCGTCGCCGACGTCGTGCACCCCGACGATGTTCGGGTGGCGGAGCCGGGCCGCGGTCCTCGCCTCGCGCCGGAACCGCTCGATCCGCGCGGACGGCGTGCCGGGCCCCGCCTCGATCACCTTCAGCGCCACGTGCTTCAGCAGGTCCTGGTGGATCGCGTGATAGACGCGGCCGAACGCCCCCTCCCCGAGCGGCTCGACCACGCGGTACGGCCCGACGACGGTCGGCGTCCCGTCGTCCGCGCCCGCGAGTCCCATCTCCTCGAGGAAGGTCTCCCGCAGCGCGTCGGTCTCGCGCGAGTCGCTCACGGCTCGAACACCTCCCGGATCTCGGCGGCGAGCTCCTCCTCGGTCGTGGTGCCGTCCTTCAGGTAGCCGAGGACGAGCTTCCGATACCGCGCCCGGAGGTCGGCGAGACGGTTCTTCACCTCGTGGTATCCGACGCCGAACCGCCGGGCGAGCGCGTCGTACGTCGGCCGCTCGCCGTCCGGCGCCTCGGCCCCGTCGAGGTGGAACGCCTCGAAGAGGGCGAAGTGGTCGGCGCGGCCGGCGCGCTCGCAGCCCCGTTCGAGGTCCTCGCGGGCGCGGGCGAGGATGGCGCGCATCAGCTCGCGCTCGAACCGGACGTCGGGACGGGCGTCGACCGCGGTCGCGTCCGCCTCGACGCGCGGCAGGTCCTCGAGGGCCACGATGCGGCGGGTGAAGCGGCCGCGCCGGGTCGACTCGGCGCGCCGGGCGTCGAGCATGAAGTGCTTCAGGCTCGCCTTGACGAAGCTCCGGAACCGGCCGCGGGCGGCGTCGACGTCGCCGAGGGAGCGCCGCTCGAGGAGGGAGGCGAAGAACTCCTGCGTCCGGTCCTTCGCCTCCTCCGGCGGGGCGTTCCAGTCGAGCCGGAGGGTCCAGTAGACCGGACGCCAGTAGACCGACAGGAGCCGGTCGAGGGCGCGGGCGCGGGCCGCCTCGTCCTCGCGCTGGGCTCCCCGGATGACGCTCCACGCGGTGGCCGGAAAGCCGGGGCCGCCGCGGGCGAGGTCGCTCTCTCCTGCGCTCACGCGAGGAATCGTAACCGGAGCCCGCCGGCTTCCCCCGCCGCTCGGCAGAGGTTAGTCTGGAACGTTTCCACCCGGCCCGCGAAGTTCCGATCGAGACGGAGGGCGGCTCCATGGCCACGCGCACCGAGACCGACAGCATCGGCGAGATCGAAGTCGCCGCCGACCGCTACTGGGGGGCGCAGACCGAGCGCTCGCGCCAGAACTTCAAGATCGGCGGCGAGCGGATGCCGGTCGAGCTGATCCGGGCGTTCGGCGTGGTGAAGAAGGCGGCCGCGCTCGCGAACGGCGAGCTCGAGCTCCTCGCGCCGGAGAAGGTCGACCTCGTGACGCGGGCCGCCCAGGAGGTGATCGACGGGGAGCTGGACGACCACTTCCCGCTCGTCGTCTGGCAGACCGGCTCGGGGACCCAGACGAACATGAACGTCAACGAGGTCGTCGCGAACCGCGCCATCGAGCTCGCCGGCGGGAAGGTCGGGTCGAAGGAGCCGATCCACCCGAACGACGACGTCAACAAGGCGCAGAGCTCGAACGACACGTTCCCGACCGCGATGCACGTCGCGGTCGTCTGCGCGTGGCACGCGCGGCTCTTCCCGGCGCTGAAGCGGCTGCGCCAGACGCTCGACGCGAAGGCGGAGGCGTTCTCCGACGTCATCAAGATCGGGCGGACGCACCTGATGGACGCGACGCCGCTGACCGTCGGTCAGGAGATCAGCGGCTGGGCCCAGATGCTCAGGAACGGTCGCGAGCGGCTCGACGCGGCGCTCCCGCGGCTCTACGAGCTCGCGCTCGGCGGGACGGCGGTCGGCACGGGGCTGAACACGCACCCGCGGTTCCCCGGGAAGGCGATCGGCCACATCGTCGAGCTGACCAGCCACCCGTTCGTGCCGGCCCGCAACACGTTCGAGGCGCTCGCCGGGCACGACGCGATGGTCGAGGCGCACGGCGCGCTGAAGACGATCGCGGCGTCGCTGCACAAGATCGCCAACGACGTCCGCTGGCTGGCGTCCGGGCCGCGCTGCGGGATCGGCGAGCTGAAGATCCCGGCGAACGAACCGGGGAGCTCGATCATGCCGGGGAAGGTGAACCCGACGCAGTCCGAGGCGCTGACGATGGTCTGCGCGCAGGTGATGGGGAACGACGTCGCGGTGAACGTCGGCGGCATGTCCGGCAACTTCGAGCTGAACGTCTACAAGCCGGTCATCGTCGACAACGTCCTCCGGAGCACGCGCCTGCTCGCCGACGCGATGGACTCGTTCAACGACAAGTGCGCGGTCGGGATCGAGCCGAACCGCGAGCGGATCGACCAGCTCATGCGCGACAGCCTGATGCTCGTCACCGCGCTCAACCCGCACGTCGGCTACGACAACGCGGCGAAGATCGCGAAGAAGGCGTACACCGACGGCACGACCCTCCGCGACGCGGCGATCGCCCTCGGCGTCCTCGACGGCGACTCGTTCGACCGCCTCGTCCGCCCGGAGAACATGATCGGCCCGAAGGGCTGATCCCGGCCGGGTGGACCTCGCGCTCAAGGTCGCGTCGGCGGTCGGCCTCGTCCTGCTCGTCGGCGCCTACCTCCTGAACCGCCGCGGCGCCTGGGCCCCGACGTCGACGCGCTACCTCCTCTGCAACGCCGTCGGCGCCCTCCTCCTCGCGGTCTACTCCTGGTGGATCCGCGAGTGGGTCTTCGTCGCCCTCGAAGGCTTCTGGTCGCTCGTCTCCTTCGCCCCGCTCCTGCGACGACGGTAGGCCGCTGCGCGGATTGGAACGCGTTCGGGAACGTCTTCGCGTTCACCACGGCGGCGGCCGGAGGAGGGACGAGCTCTCCGACCCGCTCACGTCCTCGCGCGATGCGCCCGGCGTGGTCTCCGCGAAGGGACGAGTCGCGCTGCGGGGTCGCTCTCGGAGCCACCTCCCCTTCCCGCTCCCCGCCTCGCCCGCTCCGGACTTCCTCACCCGATTCCGGGGGAGGAAAGGGGGAGTCCGGTAAGGCCCCATGGGATGGCGCTCACGCGGAGACCCGTCGTCACCGTCCGTCCTCCGCGTCAGCGCCCTCTCCCCTGCTCTCGTTGCTCTCCCCTGCTCTCCCCTGCTCCCTTCCCCCCTACGGCACCGCGATCGTCACCGCGTTCGCCGCCGCGTACCCGTTCGCTCCGATCGGGTCGAACGTGAACACTTGTGCGTGGAGCGTCGCGCCGGCCGCGCCCGCGGGGAGGGTCCCCGCGAGGATCGCCGTTCCCTGGCCGCCGCCGGCGCCGCCGAGGACGAGGGGGAGCGTGACGTTCGGGGTGACGAGGAGGAAGCAGCCGGAGTCCTCGACCTCGACCTCGATCGGGGCGACGCCGAAGAAGAGGAGCGCCGAGGCGCCGCCGAGGCCGTTCGAGATCGTCAGCGAGATCGGGCCGCCGGCGATCGGGCAGACGTCGAGCGAGAGGTGGGGGACGGCGCCGCTCGTCCCGGGGCAGCCGGCGCCGTACTCGACCGACGGGCCGGAGCAGCCGCAGACCAGACGGAACTTCATGTGGCGCTCGGTCGACTGGAACTTCGCGCCCCAGGTCGCGCCGCCGTCGAGCGAGACGCGGAGCTCCTGACCGGGGACCGGCTGGCTGGGGAGCTGCGACGACTGGGCGCCCGCGGTCGAGCCCCAGGCGAGCCAGAAGGTGCCGCCGGCCGGGAGCGTGACCGTCGTCGGGAGGTCGGCCCCCTGCCAGGCGTTCGCGGGGGTGCAGGTGAAGACGCCGGTCGAGAGCGCGGCCTCCGGTTCGTCGGTGTTCGCGTCGTGGCTCCAGATCCCGACGGTCATGGTGTCGGTCGCCTCGCCGGTGAACACCTCCACCCGGCTGACCGTCATCGCCTCGGGCGGCGAGAACTTGATGCCGAAGATCGCGGTCCCCGTCGACGCGCCGTCCTCGAAGACGTCGCCGTCGTTCTCGGCGTAGCAGACCGACTGCGCGGCGGCGAACGGGGCCGACGCGACGGACAGGAGGAGGGCGAGAGCGAGGGGTCGGGACATCGTCGTCTCCAGTGTGCGAGCGGCGGGGAGGCGCGGCGGGTCGCCTCGGTTCCGGGCCGGCGAGGATACCCGAACCGGCGGCGTCCGGCTCACTCGTCGGCCGGTGTCGGGAGCCGGGCGGGGCGGACGCCGACGCTGTGGCTGAAGAAGTCGCGCTCGAGCGGGTTCCGGTGCGAGGCCCGGGCGAACGACGGCGGGTTGAAGAAGCCCCCGCCGCGGCTCGTCCGCATCGTCGCCCCTCGGACCGCCCGCTCGCCGGTCCCCGGGGCGGGCGCGACGTACCCGTAGTCCGCGTTCGCGTCGAGGCACCACTCCCAGACGTTCCCGATCATCTGGTGGAACCCGAACGGGTTCGGCGCGAACCGGTCGACGGGGGCGTGCAGCACGTACCCGTCGTCGAGGCCGTACCGTTCGGCGGCGGCGTAGCTCCACGATCCGGGGGCGCCCCGTCGCTTCGCATGCAGGTCGGCGAGGTTCGCGGCCCGGTCGAGTCCGGTCGGGGTCGGGCCCGTCCACCACGGCGTGTCGGTCCCCGCGCGGGCCGCCGCCTCCCACTGCGCCTCGGTCGGGAGGACGAGCCCGAGCTTGAAGAGGACCCGCCTCGCCTCGTCCCAGCTCACGCGCTCGACCGGGTGCATCGGCGTCACGTCGTGCGTCGCCGGCCGGTACTCCGACGGCTCGTCGCCGGTCGCGCGCCGCCACTGCGCCTGGGTCATCTCGTACTTCGAGAGGAGGAACGGCTCGAGCGTCACGGTGTGCACCGGGCCCTCGACCCTCAGCGCCGCCGGGTCGTGTCGGGGGGCGCTCTCGTCGTCCCGCTGCGCGCCGACGGTGTACGTCCCGCCGGGGACGAGGACGAGCACCAGGCCCGACGCCTCGGTCGGGGCGAGCCGCCCGTCCGCGCCGCGCTCCGGACGCGCTCCGGTCGGGACGTGCCAGAACTCCTCGAGGCCGGACTCCGGGTCCTCGCCGAGCGGGACGAGCCCGACCTGGGCGGCGAGGTCGACCCCGGAGTCCGCGAGGCGCGCCCGGGCCGCGTCCCACTCCGCGCGGTGGGCGTCGATCGACCGGCGACGGAGGTCGGCGGCGAAGGCGCGCCCCTCCTCCGCCGCGCGAAGCGTCACGCCGTACGGGCTGTCCGCGCCGAGCCGTTCGAGCGCCCGCACGAGGTCGTGCAGCTGGTCGTGCCACCACCGGTCCTCCGGGTCGTCGAACGCGAACGGCCGCTCGCGATCCGCGGCGCGGCGGAGCTCGGCGAGCCGGACCTCGGTCCGCTCCAGCGCCCGGTCGAGCTGCGCGACCTGCGCGGCGTCGAGCGTCGCCCGCTGCTCGTCCCACGCGGCGGCGTACGCCGTCAGCTCGTCGATCTCGCGGTCGATCTCCCCTCGCTGCGGCGTGCCGCGGGCGCGGAGCTCGGCCAGGGTCCGCTCGTGCGCCGGGACCTCCTCGAGCAGCGACCGCGCGCGCGCGATCCATTCGTCGAAGCCGCGCCGGTGCTCGGGCCGCGCCGGCGAGAGGAGCTCCCAGTCGCGTTCGAGGTCGGTCAGACGGCGCTCGTCGGAGAGGCGGGCGATCGCCCGGCCGCGGTCGCGGTCGCGGAGGGCGGCTCGGACCCAGATCGTCGTGACCGATGCCACGCCGACGACGACCACGGTCGCCAGCGCGACGGCGAGCCGGTGGCGGCGGAGGAACTTCCCGATCCGGTACGGGAGGTCGTCGCCGCGCGCGACGACCGGGCGCCCGTCGAGGAACCGCGCGAGGTCGTCGGCGAACGCGTCGGCCGAGCGGTATCGCCGCGTCGGCTCGCGGTGCATCGCCTTCAGCACGATGTTGTCGAGGTCGCCCGCGAGCCGCCGCCCGAGCGCCGCCGCCGGCGCCGGGAACGTGCCGCCGCCCCCGGTCTCCCGCACCGCGGTGCTCGGCCGGCGGGGGTCGGTCTCGCAGACCGTCCGCTCGAGCTCGGCGGGGCTCAGTCCGGTCGGGTCGAACGGCAGCCGCCCGGTCAGCAGGCGGTAGAGGAGGACGCCGAGCGCGTAGACGTCGGTCGCCGTCGTCACCGCGTCCCCCTTGAGCTGTTCCGGGCTCGCGAACGCGGGGGTCATCGGCTGCGACCCGGTCGCGGTCAGGAACGACTGCACCGCGTCGTCCTCCACGTCGAGGAACTTCGCGATCCCGAAGTCGAGGAGGCGCGGCCGGCCGGCGCGGTCGACGAGGACGTTCGCCGGCTTCAGGTCGCGGTGGACGACGAGCCGCCGGTGCGCGAACGCGACCGCGTCGAGCACGTCGAGGAAGAGACGGATCCGCGCGTCGACCGAGAGACGCTCC
>JAUIEL010000760.1 GCA_030428825.1 bacterium | reverse complement strand
CGAGTCGCTCCTGTTCCGCATCCGGGCCGAGGCGGCCGACCTCGGCCGGTTCGCGTCGGAGGCGGGGTTCCTCGGGGAGGTCGAGACCCTGCTCGGCGACCTGACCGAGAGCGGGATCGGGGCCGGCCTCCAGGGGTTCTTCGACGCGGCGTCCCTGGTCGGGACGACGCCCGAGGACGCGGTCCTCCGCCAGGGGTTCCTCTCGTCGGTCGACTCGCTGGCGTCGTCGTTCCGCTCCAAGGCGAGCAGCCTGACGTCGCTCCGGACGAACTCCCTGCTCGAGGCCCAGGCGATCGTCGACGAGGCGAACGGGCTCCTGCGGGAGGTCGCCGACCTGAACGGCGTGATCAAGAAGCAGAGCGCGGTCGGCGACCAGGCGAACGACCTCCGCGACCGGCGCACGATCGTCCTGGAGCAGCTCTCCGAGCTCGTCGGCGCGCAGGCGTTCGTCCTCGAGGACGGCACGGCGAACGTGACCGTCGGCAGCACGACCCTCGTCACCGGGTCGAACGCGAACGAGATCCAGTCGATCGCGACCGACGGCAACAAGCTCGGCTTCGGCCTCCAGCCCGGGCCGGTCGACCTGAAGCAGGTCGGCGGGCGCCTGCGCGGGATGGTCGACGTCATGGAGACGTTCCTCCCCGCCCGGCTGGAGGACCTCGACCAGATCGCCCGCGAGCTGATCCGCGCCTCGAACCGGATCCACTCCACCGGCGTGCCGTCCAACGGGCCGTTCAAGAGCCTCCTCGGCTCGAACGCCGTCAGCGCCCCCCCGCTGATCAACCCGACGACGCTCAACCTGAACGACCTCGGCCTGCCGTTCGAGATCGAGGACGGCACGCTCTCGATCGCGGTGACGAACCAGAAGACCGGCGACGTCGAGCGGACCGACATCCCGATCGCGCCGGACCAGATGAAGCTCGCCGACCTCCTCGCGGCGATCGACGCGGTGCCGCACCTGAACGCCTCGCTGAACGGCGCCGGCAAGCTGCACATCCAGGCGTCCGCCGGCTACGCGTTCGACTTCTCCCGCAAGGTCGACCCGAACCCGGTCGAGGGGGGGACGTTCGGGTCCGGCTCCGCCACCGCGGTCGGCGACGCGCCGTTCCCGGTGGCGCTCACGCCGGGCGACCAGTTCACGGTCGCGGTCGACGGCGGCGCGCCCCAGACGGTGACGATCAACGCGGTCGACTTCGCCGACCCGGCCGCCGCCACGGCGGACGAGGTCGCGGCGGCCCTCAACGCGCAGCTCGCCGGCGCGACGGCGTCCGTGGTCGACGGGCGGATCGTCCTCTCGACCGGGTCGACCGGCGCCGCGTCGAGCCTCGCGATCGCCGACTCCGTCGGCGCGCCGGCCGCGGCCCTCGGGCTCCCGTCCGCCGCGTCGGGGACCGACGTCCCGGTCGAGGTGACGGTCTCCGGCACGCCGACCGGCGACGAGGGCGGCACCTACACGTTCGCGCCGCTCTCCGACGGCGAGATCGGGGTGACGCCGGACCTGAAGCTCGGGATCTACGACGCGGCCGGGGTCCTGGTCGACACCGTCGACGTCGGCGAGGGGTACGAGCCGGGCTCCCCGATCACGCTGGTCGACGGCGTGACGTTCCAGCTCTCCCCCGGCACGGTCCAGGCGTCCGCGAACCAGTTCTTCGACCTCGAGGTCCCCGGCCCGACGGACACGGCGGACCTGCTGGTGGCGTTCGGGCTGAACGCGCTGTTCGAGGGCTCGGACGCCTCGACCATCGACGTCGCCGACGCGGTGAAGGACGACCCGAAGGCGTTGGCGGGCGCGCTCGCCGGCGGCCCCGGCGACGGCGACAACTTCCTCCGGTTCGCGGCGCTCGCCGACCTGGGGATCCCCGCGTTCGACGGGGCCGACCTGAACTCGCGGTACACGTCGTTCGCGGCGACCGTCGGCACCGAGTCCGCGGACGCCCAGGCGTCGCTCGAGTCGTCGTCCCTGCTGATGCTGACGCTCCAGACCCAGCGCGCCGCCGAGTCCGGCGTGAACCCCGACGAGGAGATCCTCCTGCTCGACCAGTACCAGCTCGCCTACGAGGCGGCCGCCAAGTTCCTGTCGACGCTCTCCGAGCTCGACGAGGCCCTGCTCCAGCTCTGATCCCCCGGAGTTCGCCGTGACGATCCGCACCACGCCGCTCGCGCTCTACACCCGCACCCTGCACGACCTCCAGCGGACCTACGGCCGCCTCGCGCAGGCCCAGGTCGACGTCTCCTCGGGGAAGCGGATCCGGGTCGTGTCGGACGACCCCGCCGACGCCGCCCGCGCGCTGAACACCCGGAACTCGCTCCGCCAGACGCTGCAGGCGCGCGAGTCGATCTCGAACGCGTCGTTCGCGACGCAGACGCAGGCGGAGGTGCTCGAGTCGCTGTCGTCGGTGCTGACCGCGGCGCGCGCGAAGGCGGAGGGCGCGGCGAACGGCATCAACTCCCCGACCGAGCTGAAGACGTACGCGGCGGAGCTCGACGGCTTCCTCCAGGAGCTCGTGGCGAAGGCGAACACCGAGCTCGAGGGGCGCTACCTCTTCGCCGGCTCGAAGGTGCACACGCCGCCGATCCAGACCCAGGGACCGGGCGGGAAGATCTCGTCCGTCCTGTACGCCGGCGACGACCTGACCCGCTCGGTCCGCGTCGGCCCGTTCGAGACGAAGCCGATCGACGTCTCGGGCCAGTCGGTCTTCTTCACGCCGGACCGGGGGCCGACCGTGCTGGCCGGGCCGTCCGGCCTGAAGACGGTCGCGGGAGCGAGCGACACGCTGGTCGGTTCCGCCGAGCTCGTCGTCGCGCACACCGCCACGACCCTCGGCGACGGCGCGCTCGGCGTCGGCGGCGACTCGGCGTCGGGCCTGCGGCCCGGCGCGTCGTCCGCCTCGGACACGATCGTCGGCGCGCACACGGTCTCCGTCCAGGAGGACGCCGCGACCGGCGAGCGGTTCCTCTCGGTCGACGGCGGCGACCCGGTCGCCTTCGACGGGACCGAGACGGACCTGAAGCTCGAGACGCCCGACGGCGCGCTCCTCCACGTCGACGTCACCGCGATCACGCCGGGGTTCACCGGGGACGTGCC